>NZ_JBEXZD010000172.1:0-11308 GCF_040628575.1 Streptomyces sp. NPDC006393 | reverse complement strand
CCGAGACCTCCTCGCCGTCGGCGAGGGTGCCGCGCACGGTGACGACGTTGCGGTGGTCGCCTCGATGCAAATCGAGGCGCCCCGCTGCCAGTTCGAGCCTCAGACCTCCACGACGACCGGGAGGATCATCGGCCGGCGCCGGTAGCCGTCCGAGACCCACTTGCCCAGCGTGCGGCGGATGAGCTGCTGCAGCTGGTGGGCGTCGGCGATGCCCTCCTGGGCCGACTTCTCCAGGACGTCCGCGATCTTGGGGATGACCTCCGCGAAGGTGGAGTCCTCGATGCCGGAGCCACGGGCCTGGATGTGCGGGCCGCCGGTGACCTTGCCGGTGGTGGAGTCGACCACCACGAAGACCGAGATGATGCCCTCGTCGCCGAGGATCTTGCGGTCCTTCAGGGCGGGCTCGCCGACGTCGCCGACGGAGAGGCCGTCGACGTAGACGTAGCCGGCCTGGACCTTGCCGGAGATCTTGGCCTTGCCCTCGACGAGGTCGACGGTGACACCGTCCTCGGCGATGACGATCCGGTCGTGCGGCACGCCGGTGAGGGCGCCCAGCTCGGCGTTGGCGCGCAGATGGCGCCACTCGCCGTGGACCGGCATCAGGTTCTTCGGGCGGCAGACGTTGTAGAAGTACAGCAGCTCGCCGGCCGAGGCGTGGCCCGAGACGTGCACCTTGGCGTTGCCCTTGTGGACGACGTTGGCGCCCCAGCGGGTCAGGCCGTTGATCACCCGGTAGACCGCGTTCTCGTTGCCCGGGATGAGCGAGGACGCCAGGATCACCGTGTCGCCCTCGACGATGCGGATCTGGTGGTCCCGGTTGGCCATCCGGGACAGGGCTGCCATCGGCTCGCCCTGCGAGCCCGTGCAGACCAGGACCACCTCGTGGTCGGGCAGGTCGTCGAGCGTCTTGACGTCCACCACCAGGCCCGGCGGGACCTTGAGGTAACCGAGGTCCCGGGCGATGCCCATGTTGCGCACCATGGAGCGGCCGACGAAGGCGACCCGGCGGCCGTACTCGTGCGCCGCATCCAGGATCTGCTGGATGCGGTGGACGTGGCTGGCGAAGCTCGCCACGATGATCCGCTTGCGAGCGCCGGCGAAGACCTGGCGCAGCACGCCGGAGATGTCCCGCTCGTGCGGCGTGAAGCCGGGGACCTCGGCGTTCGTGGAGTCGGCGAGAAGGAGGTCGATGCCCTCCTCGCTCAGCCGTGCGAACGCGTGCAGGTCGGTGAGGCGGTTGTCCAGCGGCAGCTGGTCCATCTTGAAGTCGCCCGTGTGGACCACCATGCCCGCGGGGGTGCGGACCGCGACGGCGAGGGCGTCCGGGATGGAGTGGTTGACGGCGACGAACTCGCAGTCGAAGGGGCCGATGCGCTCACGGTTCCCTTCCGCCACCTCCAGGGTGTAGGGGCGGATGCGGTGCTCCTGGAGCTTGGCCTCGATCAGGGCGAGGGTCAGCTTGGAGCCGATCAGCGGGATGTCCGGTTTCTCCCGCAGGAGGTAGGGGACCCCGCCGATGTGGTCCTCGTGGCCGTGCGTGAGGACGATGCCCTCGATGTCGTCGAGGCGGTCCCGGATGGACGAGAAGTCCGGCAGGATCAGGTCGATTCCGGGCTGCTCCTCCTCGGGGAAGAGCACTCCGCAGTCGACGATCAGCAGGCGGCCGCCGTACTCGAAGACCGTCATGTTGCGGCCGATCTCACCCAGGCCGCCGAGCGGGGTGACCCGGAGGCCACCCTCGACGAGCGGAGGGGGCGGGCCGAGTTCAGGATGCGGATGACTCAAAAGACTCTCCTCACCACACGCGCCACGTACCGGTGGGCACGTGGCGCGCGTGACGTTCGTGCAGAAGCAGTTGTCGTTGTGGGGTGCAGGCACCGGTGGCCTGCTTATTCAGTTGCCTGTTCGGTTGTGGAGCCCGGTTCCCGGCGGGGTGCCGGGTGGAGCCGGGCGGTGCGAGAAGGACTCGCGAAGTCTTGTTGTCAGAGCTGTACCCCGCCGGCGGCAAGATCGATCTTGAGCTGTTCGGTCTCCTCGGGCGTGAGCTCGACCATGGGCGGCCGCAGCGGTCCGCCGGGCAGTCCGCGCAGGGCGAGCGCGGCCTTGGTGGTCATGACGCCCTGGGTGCGGAACATGCCGGTGTAGACCGGGAGCAGCTTCTGGTGGATCTCGGTGGCCTTCTGGACGTCGCCGGAGGTGTAGGCGTCGATGAGGGCGCGCAGGTCGGGGGTGACGACGTGGCCGACGACCGAGACGAAGCCGACCGCGCCCACGGAGAGCAGCGGCAGGTTCAGCATGTCGTCGCCGGAGTACCAGGCCAGGCCGGAGCGGGCGATGGCCCAGCTCGCGCGGCCGAGGTCGCCCTTGGCGTCCTTGTTGGCGACGATCCGCGGGTGCTCGGCGAGGCGCACGATGGTCTCGGTGTTGATCGGGACGCCGCTGCGGCCGGGGATGTCGTAGAGCATGACCGGGAGGCCGGTGGCGTCGGCGATGGCCGTGAAATGCCGGTACAGGCCCTCCTGCGGGGGCTTGTTGTAGTACGGCGTGACGGTCAGCAGGCCGTGCGCGCCGGCGCGCTCGGCGGCGCGGGCGAGCTCGATGCTGTGGTGGGTGTCGTTGGTGCCGACGCCGGCCACGACGTGGGCGCGGTCGCCGACGGCTTCCACGACCGCGCGTACGAGGTCCGATTTCTCCGCATCGCCGGTGGTGGGGGACTCGCCGGTGGTGCCGTTGACGACCAGGCCGTCGTTGCCTGCGTCCACCAGGTGGGCGGCGAGCCGCTGCGCGCCGTCGAGGTCGAGTGCGCCGTCCGCCGTGAAGGGCGTGACCATGGCGGTGAGGACCCGCCCGAAGGGGGTCTGCGGAGTCGAGGTCGGAGCCATGGGTAACACGCTACTCGTTGCTCGGTGCGGGGTCTGCCCTAGGGGCAGGCGACAAGTCGTGACAAAGATGGAGCCCGGCACTGCCTGCTCGGGGGTTCAAGCAGTGCCGGGTCCGTTTGATCAGGCTAGATGAACTTCCACAAAGGCCGCAATACGGACACTTCACGAGGCTGACCCGTACATCAGTACCTGCGCAAACGCGGGGTCCCGGCGGCTCGGGAGACGGGCTACGGGGCGACCCGTCCGTTGGCGTTGAAGGCGGCGTAGGTGAGCGGCATGAGCTTCGCCCACTCGGCCTCCATCCGCTCGCCCACCATCTCGATCTCCCGCTGCGGGAAGGACGGCACCTTGGCCAGCTCGTGCTGGGTGCGCAGGCCGAGGAAGTGCATCAGCGAGCGGGCGTTGCAGGTGGCGTACATCGAGGAGAACAGGCCCACGGGGAGCACCGCGCGGGCGACCTCGCGGGCGACGCCGGCGGCGAGCATCTCCTGGTAGGCCTCGTACGCCTGCCGGTAGGAGTCCTCCATGACCCGCCCGACCAGCTCCTGCTGGGCCTGGGTGCCCTCGACGAACCTGTACTTCCCGGGGCGGCCCTCCTGGACCAGCTTGCGGGAGGCGTCGGGGACGTAGAAGACCGGCTCGAGCTCGCGGTAGCGCCCGGACTCCTCGTTGTACGACCAGCCCACGCGGTGCCGCATGAACTCGCGGAAGACGAAGATCGGGGCGCTGATGAAGAACGTCATCGAGTTGTGCTCGAAGGGGCTGCCGTGCCGGTCCCGCATCAGGTAGTTGATCAGGCCCTTGGAGCGCTCCGGGTCCTTGTTCAGCTCGTCGAGGGACTGCTCGCCGATGGTCGAGACACGGGCTGCGAACAGCACGTCGGCGTCCGACGCCGTGTGCTTGACCAGCTCGACGGCGACGTCGCTGCGGAAGCTGGGCTTCGGGTGGTCGGCGGGGGTGTCGGTCACGGCTCGGAGGGTCCCTTCCTTCACGTCTGACGGGCGGCGCCCACTCTACGGGCCGCCTCTGACATCGGGGCGTTCGGTGCCGGGCCGCGACATCTTCGGTGAAGATCTGAGAATTCGGGGAAACCGGGCACCTTTTGGGACACTCGTGCGTCTGTATGGGTGAGAAACCCCCGTTCGATCCGGAAGGGAGCCGTGTCCCCGATGTTCCGTCGGCGCGAGTCCGTCCCGTTCGCCTTCGTCGCCGAGGCCGACAGGTTCCGCAGCAATGTCGCTCCCCCGCCCCGGCAGCGGCCGTCCGCCGCCCGGATAGCCGGGCGCTGTCTGCTGGGCCTGACGATCGTCGCGGGACTCGTGGGCTCGCTGATCCTCGGCATGCCCGCGCTGTCGAGCAGCCAGTCCCCCACGCAGACGCAGCAGGCCTCCCACGGGCACTGAGCGCCGCGGCCACCCTCTGTGACCTCCCCCGCGGACCCCCACCGGACCGCCCCTCGCAGACCCCACGGGTGGTGAGCGGGGACACAGGCGGATAGCCTCACCGGGCACAGCCCATGCCTGGACGGAGTGAGGACCAGCCGTGCCCCTGCCCTTCCTGACGGCCGACCGCGCCTTCGACGCAGCCGACGACGTCGCGCTGCCGTTCGACGACCGCGAGCGCTGGCGGCGCCCCTACCGGCCCGGCCCATGGCGGGTGGGCGCGGCTGCCCTGGCGTTGCTGCTCGCCTCGTTCGTGCTGCTCGCGGCGGTCGTGATCGCGCTCACCGACGGCCCGTCCTCCGCGGCGGTCTGTTTCGGGGTCGCGCTGGTCGTCATCGCCGGCGCGCTGCGGCTGCTGCGCATGGGCGTGTGGGTCAGTGCCCGTGGGCTGCGTCATGTGGGCTTCCTGCTGACCCGTACGACGCCGTGGTCCGACGTCGTCAGCGTGCGGACGCTCCAGCAGCCGGTGCGCTGGCTCGGGCTGCCGCGCACGGTGCAGGGGCAGGCGCTGGTGCTCGCCCGCCGGGGCCGGGGCGCCGGGTCCGTAGCACCGCTGCTCACCACGCACAACGCCGACTTCCTGGGCCGCGTCACCGCCTTCGACCGGGCGGCGGACTCGGTGGAGGCGTGGGCCGAGGAGTACCGGCCCCACTGACACGCCCCGTCCCGACCTCATACGCCGGTGGGTCCGGTCCGCAGCGTGCGGACCGGACCCACCGGTGTGTGACGGCCGAGCCGTCGGGTGTCAGGCGGCCGGGGCCGGCCTGCCGTCGTGCAGGGCGATGGCGCGCTGCATCGCCTTGCGGGCGCGCGGGGTGTCGCGGGCGTCGTGGTAGGCGACGGCGAGACGGAACCAGGTCCGCCAGTCGTCGGGGGCGGCCTCCGTCTCGGCCTTGCGCCGGGCGAAGACCTCGTCGGCCGAGTCGCGGTCGATGCGCCCGCTGGGCGTGCGCCTGAGGTCGTCGACGGGCAGGCCGCCCTCGGCGTCGAGTTCGGCGGCGAGCTGGTTGGCCCGGCGGACGAACTGGGTGTTCTTCCACAGGAACCACAGCCCGATCACCGGCAGGATCAGTACGGCGATCCCGAAGGCGATGGTCACGGGCGTGCCGGACTGGAGGAGCATCACGCCTCGGCTGCCGACCAGGACGAAGTAGAAGACCAGGACGGCGGCCGTGACGAGGTAGGTGATCTTCGCGCGCATAAGGGGCTCGGGCTTCGGTTCCGCTCGGTGCTAGGTGCTCGTGGCTCAGCTGAGGTCGAGGAAGTGTTCCAGGCCGAAGGTCAGGCCCGCAGTGGTCACCACGCGGCGGGCGCCGAGCAGGATGCCCGGCATGAAGCTGCTGTGGTGGAGGGAGTCGTGGCGGATGGTGAGGGTCTCGCCCTCGCCGCCCAGGAGCACCTCCTGGTGGGCCAGCAGGCCGCGCAGGCGGACCGCGTGGACCGGGACGCCGTCGACGCTCGCGCCGCGCGCCCCGTCCAGGGCCGTCGTCGTGGCGTCGGGCGCCGGGGCCGTACCGGCGGCCCTGCGGGCCTCGGCGATCAGCTGAGCCGTGCGCGTGGCCGTGCCGCTCGGCGCGTCCACCTTCTTCGGGTGGTGCAGCTCGACGACCTCGACCGACTCGAAGTACGGCGCGGCGATCTGCGCGAACTTCATCGTCAGCACGGCGCCGATGGAGAAGTTCGGCGCGATGAGCACACCGGTCTCCGGTGACTCGGCCAGCCACCCCTTCAGCCGCGCGAGGCGCTCCTCGGTCCAGCCGGTGGTACCGACGACCGCGTGGATGCCGTGGTGCACGCAGAAGTCGAGGTTGTCCATGACGGAGTCGGGGGTGGTCAGCTCCACGGCGACCTGGGCCCCGGTCTCCGCCAGCGTCTGGAGCTTGTCGCCCCGCCCGAGGGCGGCGACCAGCTCCATGTCCTCGGCGGCCTCGACCGCCCGTACCGCCTCGGACCCGATCCGGCCCTTGGCACCGAGGACCGCCACGCGCAGCTTGCTCATCTCTTGTGCTTCCTTACGGGAGGTGTTCAGGCGACGGCGTCGTCCAGCCGCGCGGCCTGCTTGTCCTTGAGCGGGCCGATGACCGACAGCGACGGGCGCTGTCCCAGGATGTCCCGGGCGACGGAGCGGACGTCGTCCGGGGTGACCGCCGCCATCCGGGCCAGCATGTCGTCCACGGAGATCTGCTCGCCCCAGCAGAGCTCGCTCTTGCCGATACGGTTCATCAGCGCTCCCGTGTCCTCCAGGCCGAGCACGGTGGAGCCCTGGAGCTGGCCGATGGCGCGGCTGATCTCGTCGTCGGTCAGGCCGTTGTCGGCGACGTGGTCGAGTTCGTCGCGGCAGATCCTCAGCACGTCGTGCACCTGGCTGGGGCGGCAGCCGGCGTAGACGCCGAACAGGCCGCAGTCGGCGAAGCCGGAGGTGTAGGAGTACACGCTGTAGGCGAGGCCGCGCTTCTCCCGGACCTCCTGGAAGAGCCGGGAGGACATGCCGCCGCCGAGGGCCGTGTTGAGGACTCCTAGGGCCCAGCGGCGGTCGTCGCTGCGGGCCAGGCCGGGCATGCCGAGGACGACATGCGCCTGTTCGGTGCGGCGGCTCTGCACCTCGACGCGGCCCGCGGTGCGCAGGCTGCGCCGGCCGTCGCGGGGAGCGATGGGCGTCGCCTGGGCGTCCCGGAAGGCGCCCGTCTTCTCGAAGGCGGCGCGGACCTGGCGTACGACCTTCTTGTGGTCGATGTTGCCGGCGCAGGCGACCACGAGGTGGGTCGGGTCGTAGTGCTTCCGGTAGAAGCGGCGGATGCGGTCGGCGGTGAGGGCGTTGACGGTGTCGACGGTGCCGAGGACCGGGCGGCCGAGGGGGTGGTCGCCGAACATGGTGTGCGCGAACAGGTCGTGCACGCAGTCGCCGGGGTCGTCCTCGGTCATGGCGATCTCCTCGAGGATCGCGCCGCGTTCGACGTCGACGTCCTCCTCGCGGATCAGCGAGCCGGTGAGCATGTCGCAGACCACGTCGATGGCCAGCGGCAGGTCGGTGTCGAGCACGCGTGCGTAGTAGCACGTGTACTCCTTGGCCGTGAACGCGTTCATCTCGCCGCCGACGGCGTCGAGGGCGGAGGAGATGTCCAGGGCGGACCGGCGGGAGGTGCCTTTGAAGAGCAGGTGCTCCAGGTAGTGCGTGGCGCCGCCGAGCGAGCGGGTCTCGTCGCGGGAGCCGACGTGCGCCCAGATGCCGAAGGTGGCCGAGCGCACGGACGGCAGGGTCTCGGTGACGACGCGCAGGCCGCCCGGGAGAGTCGTCTTGCGCACCGTGCCGATGCCGCTCGTGCCCTTGATGAGGGTTTGGGTACGGGCGACGGCCCGCGCCTCCGAGGAGGTGCGGGCCGTCGCCTTGAAGCCACGGGACGTCACTTGGCGGCTTCGTCCTTCTGCTCTGCGTCAGCCTCCTCGCCCTCGATCACGGGGACGAGGGAGAGCTTGCCGCGGGAGTCGATCTCGGCGATCTCGACCTGGACCTTCTGGCCCACGCCGAGCACGTCCTCGACGTTCTCCACGCGCTTGCCGCCGGCCAGCTTGCGGATCTGCGAGATGTGCAGCAGACCGTCCTTGCCGGGCAGCAGGGAGACGAACGCGCCGAAGGTGGTCGTCTTCACGACCGTACCGAGGTAGCGCTCGCCGACCTCCGGCATCGTCGGGTTGGCGATGCTGTTGATCGTGGTGCGGGCGGCCTCGGCGGAGGGACCGTCGGCGGCGCCGATGTAGATGGTGCCGTCGTCCTCGATGGTGATCTCGGCGCCGGTGTCCTCCTGGATCTGGTTGATCATCTTGCCCTTGGGGCCGATGACCTCACCGATCTTGTCGACCGGGATCTTGACGGTGATGATCCGCGGGGCGTGCGGGGACATCTCGTCGGGCCGGTCGATGGCCTCCATCATCACGTCGAGGATGTGGAGGCGGGCGTCACGGGCCTGCTTCAGGGCGGCGGCCAGCACGGAGGCCGGGATGCCGTCCAGCTTGGTGTCCAGCTGGAGGGCGGTCACGAACTCCTTGGTGCCGGCGACCTTGAAGTCCATGTCGCCGAAGGCGTCCTCCGCACCGAGGATGTCGGTGAGGGTGACGTAGTGCGTCTCGCCCTCGATCTCCTGGGAGATCAGGCCCATGGCGATACCGGCAACCGGGGCCTTCAGCGGCACACCGGCGTTCAGCAGCGACATGGTGGAGGCGCAGACCGAACCCATGGACGTCGAGCCGTTGGAGCCGAGGGCCTCGGACACCTGACGGATCGCGTACGGGAACTCCTCGCGCGTGGGCAGCACCGGCACCAGGGCGCGCTCGGCGAGGGCGCCGTGGCCGATCTCGCGGCGCTTGGGGGAGCCGACGCGGCCGGTCTCACCGGTGGAGTACGGCGGGAAGTTGTAGTTGTGCATGTAGCGCTTGCGGGTCACCGGGGAGAGGGTGTCCAGCTGCTGCTCCATGCGGAGCATGTTGAGGGTGGTGACGCCCAGGATCTGGGTCTCGCCACGCTCGAACAGCGCCGAGCCGTGCACCCGCGGGATGGCCTCGACCTCGGCGGCCAGGGTGCGGATGTCGGTGACACCGCGGCCGTCGATGCGCTTCTTCTCCTTGATGACGCGCTCACGGACCAGGGTCTTGGTCAGCGAGCGGTACGCGGCGGAGATCTCCTTCTCGCGGCCCTCGAACTCGGGCAGCAGCTTCTCGGCGGCCAGGCCCTTGACGCGGTCCAGCTCGGCCTCGCGCTCCTGCTTGCCGGCGATGGTGAGCGCCTGGGCGAGCTCGGGGCGGACGGCGGCGGTGAGCGCCTCCAGGACGTCGTCCTGGTAGTCCAGGAAGATCGGGAACTCGCCGGTCGGCTTGGCGGCCTTGGCGGCGAGGTCCGACTGGGCCTTGCACAGCACCTTGATGAAGGGCTTCGCGGCCTCCAGACCGGCGGCGACGACCTCCTCGGTGGGGGCCTCGGCGCCGCCCTCGACGAGCTTGATGGTCTTCTCGGTGGCCTCGGCCTCGACCATCATGATCGCGACGTCGCCGTCCTCCAGGACGCGGCCGGCGACCACCATGTCGAAGACGGCGTCCTCGAGCTCGGTGTGCGTCGGGAAGGCGACCCACTGGCCGTTGATCAGCGCGACGCGGACGCCGCCGATCGGGCCGGAGAAGGGCAGGCCGGCCAGCTGCGTGGACGCGGACGCGGCGTTGATCGCCACGACGTCGTACAGGTGGTCGGGGTTGAGCGCCATGACCGTGCAGACGACCTGGATCTCGTTGCGCAGGCCCTTCTTGAAGGACGGGCGCAGCGGGCGGTCGATGAGGCGGCAGGTGAGGATGGCGTCCTCGGAGGGCCGGCCCTCACGGCGGAAGAAGCTGCCGGGGATCTTGCCGGCCGCGTACATCCGCTCCTCGACGTCGACCGTCAGCGGGAAGAAGTCGAGCTGGTCCTTGGGGTTCTTGGAGGCGGTGGTGGCCGACAGCACCATGGTGTCGTCGTCCAGGTACGCCACTGCGGAGCCCGCGGCCTGCTTGGCCAGGCGGCCCGTCTCGAAGCGGATGGTACGGGTGCCGAAGGAACCGTTGTCGATCACGGCTTCGGCGTAGTGGGTCTCGTTCTCCACTAGCGTTTTCTCCTCGTCGTCGTCCCACTCGCCCGTGTGGCGGAGGGACGGTGGCGGAGAAGCGCTCCGTCTGGTGCGGGCCGGTCTTCGATCGAAGCACCCGGGACTCACTCCCCGGGGGCCACTACCGAGGACCGGCGGCGGCGAGGCGCGCTTCTCCTCGTTCGTCGTACGTGACGGCGCCCTACCTGCTGTCGGTAGGCACTGTCACGCTGTGTCATCCGTATGTCGTTGTGCTACCACACTACAAAGGGGCACTGACAGTCCGCACGTTTCCGTACGTTCCGCCGAGCCTCCTGCGCATACGGCGAAGGGAGCGGCCCCCTGTCGTACGGGAACCGCTCCCTTCACGGCGTCTTACTTGGCGCCCGCCGCACCACGGCGGATGCCGAGGCGGTCGACCAGCGTACGGAAGCGCTGGATGTCCTTCTTCGCCAGGTACTGCAGCAGCCGGCGGCGCTGACCGACCAGGATCAGCAGGCCACGGCGGGAGTGGTGGTCGTGCTTGTGGGTCTTGAGGTGCTCCGTCAGGTCGGAGATCCGACGGGAGAGCAGAGCGACCTGGACCTCGGGGGAGCCGGTGTCACCCTCCTTGGTACCGAACTCGCCGATGATCTGCTTCTTCGTAGCGGCGTCGAGCGACACGCGTACTCCTCATGGTGTGTGATGGGCCACCGAGTGCCCCAGGTCTTCGTCTCTGGGGAGCTTCCGTGACTCGGGAGGCGGGGATCCGCTGGGCGCGGCCTCCAGGGCCCGCAGGGTTGCCTGCGATCGGGCTCCGGGGGTGCGTACACAAACGGCCGTCACTCAGGGTACCAGGCGGTCACGGGCGCCCTCACCACGGTCCCTGAAGGCTCCTGGCGGGGCCGCGCGGACCACTAGGGTGAGCGTCGATCCAGTACCCCAGTCCGTACTGGGTCCGTACCACGTCGGGAAGGGGTCGCTGCGCGATGGCGGAGACGGAAGCGGAGATCAAGGCACGCAAGGAACGCGAGCGCGACGAACTGTACGCCCTCGACATCTCGGGCGTGGAGTGGCAGTGCGCGCCGGGCACGGAGGAGCACGAGGAGCGCGTCGAGATCGCCTATCTTCCCGGCGGCGCCGTGGCCATGCGGTCGTCGCTCGACCACGACACGGTGCTGCGCTACACGGAGGCGGAGTGGCGGGCGTTCGTGCTGGGCGCGCGGGACGGCGAGTTCGACCTGGAGCCGGCGCCGCGGGACGGCGGCGTCGCGGCCGAGTGAGGGGCGTACGGCGGTGAACGACGGTGTGAGGGGGCGCGGCACACTCTGGTCGGCCTCGTCGAGCACGGCGATCCGCACGTCCTCGAGCGAGCAGGCACCGCGGTTGATGATGTCGTGTC
>NZ_JBEXZD010000171.1:0-11335 GCF_040628575.1 Streptomyces sp. NPDC006393 | reverse complement strand
GTTGTGTGGTGTTCGGGGCGGGTGGGGGGTGGGGGGGGCGAGCGGCGGGGGGCGGGGGGGGGGGCCCGCGGCCCGCCCCCCCCCCCCCGCCGCCGCCCCCCCCCCCCCCCACGCCACCACCGGCGATGTCTCCGCCGCGGCGTCCGGCACGTCCGGTACGTCCGGTACGTCCGGCTCCTCGCACGGCGCGACCCTGCACACCCACGTCATCACCTGGTTCGACGCCAACGCCCGCGACCTGCCCTGGCGGCGCGCCGACGCCGGTGCCTGGGGGGTGATGGTCAGCGAGTTCATGCTCCAGCAGACGCCGGTCAACCGCGTCCTGCCCGTCTACGAACAGTGGCTCGAACGCTGGCCGCGCCCCGCCGACCTCGCCAAGGAGGCGCCGGGCGAGGCCGTCCGCGCCTGGGGCCGGCTCGGCTATCCGCGCCGCGCCCTGCGCCTGCACGGCGCCGCGGTCGCCATAACGGAACGGCACGGCGGCGACGTACCCACCGAGCACGCACAGCTGCTCGCCCTGCCCGGCATCGGCGAATACACGGCCGCGGCGGTCGCGTCCTTCGCCTACGGGCAGCGGCACGCCGTGCTGGACACCAACGTCCGCCGGGTCCTGGCCCGCGCGGTCACCGGCGTGCAGTACCCGCCGAACGCCACCACCGCCGCCGAACGGCGCCTGGCCCGCACCCTGCTGCCGGAGGACGAGCGGACCGCGGCCCGTTGGGCCGCCGCCTCCATGGAGCTCGGCGCGCTGGTGTGCACGGCGAAGAACGAGTCGTGCGACCGCTGCCCGATCGCCGGGCACTGCGCGTGGCGGCTGGCGGGCAAGCCGGAGCACGAGGGTCCGCCGCGCCGGGGCCAGACGTACGCCGGCACCGACCGGCAGGTGCGCGGCAAGCTGCTCGCCGTGCTGCGGGAGGCTCATACGGCGGTGCCGCAGGCGGTGCTGGACCGGGTGTGGCACGAGCCGGTCCAGCGAGGCCGGGCCCTGGACGGGCTCGTCGCGGACGGTCTGGTGGAGCCGCTGCCGGGCGGCCTGTACCGGCTGCCGCTGACCTGACGCCACGTCACCGCCCGAACTTGGTGACGGCGGTGGCGTCTTCGGGGGCATCGCGGGCGTCCGTGTCACACATCCGCGCGCCACCCAAGGGTTCAAATCGCCCCACATCAGGACCAATCAGAGCACCTCTTTACCCCGCTCCCGCCTCCGTTACACAACCGACGCACAGCCGAGGGCTAGCCGCAGGCTGCTTCGGACAACGCCGTGACAACCCCTCCGTACCTTCAGTTGCGTGCCCGACGGGCGCCGGGCGGCTGCCGACCACAGCCGGCCCGCACACAGCGTGGGATCCGACAGCAGGCGGGTCGGAAAACGGGGATCGGAGGCGGTTGATCATGGCGCAGGGTGAGGTGCTCGAGTTCGAGGAGTATGTGCGCACCCGGCAGGACGCGCTGCTGCGCAGCGCCCGCCGGCTGGTGCCGGACCCCGTCGACGCCCAGGACCTGCTCCAGACCGCGCTCGTGCGGACGTACGGCCGCTGGGAGGGCATCGCCGACAAGCGGCTCGCGGACGCCTATCTGCGCCGGGTCATGATCAACACGCGTACGGAGTGGTGGCGGGCCCGGAAGCTGGAGGAGGTTCCCACCGAGCAGCTTCCGGACGCCAGCGTCGAGGACTCCACCGAGCAGCACGCCGACCGCGCGCTCCTCATGGACATCATGAAAGTTCTCGCTCCGAAGCAGCGCAGTGTCGTGGTGCTGCGACACTGGGAGCAGATGTCCACGGAGGAGACGGCCGCCGCCCTCGGCATGTCCGCGGGAACGGTCAAGAGCACGCTGCACCGGGCGCTCGCCCGGCTCCGCGAGGAGCTGGAGGCCCGCGATCTGGACGCACGCGCGCTGGAGCGTGAGGAGCGGGAGCGTTGCGCGGCCTGAGCGGTGCGGCCGAGGTCGATCCGAGCGGCGGGGCTGATGCCGGCCCGAGCGCCGGGGCGGGTTCCTGCCCTGGCGACGGGACGGGTCCCGGTCTTGAGCCCGCCCCGGCAAGGGGGACCTTCCAGGCGGTGATCGCGGCGGTGGCCGTGCTCGCCGCCCTCGGCCTTCTGGTGTCCGCCTGCGGCACGGGCGGCACCGGCGCCCGCGACGAGGGGCCGGCCGACGCCAGCTCGGTGGCCGGCGCCCCCTCGCCCAGCCCCTCCGCGAGCCCCGCCGACACCCCCCGGCCGGTGGACCCGGTCCGGCTCGTCAAGGACGACCCGAAGGTCTCGGCCGCCGTCAAGCGCGGCCTCAAGCCGTGCGCGGGCGACCAGTACCCCGTCGACGTGGCGTACGGCAAGCTGACCGGCGGCTCGGTCGACGATATCGTCGTCAACGTGCTGACCTGCGAAGAAGCGGTGGGCGTGGGCTCGTATGTGTACCGCGAGCGCGGCGACGGCTACGAGGACGTCTTCCGGGCCGAGGAGCCGCCGGTCTACGCCGAGATCGACCGCGGCGACCTCGTGGTGACCAAGCAGGTGTACGAGAAGGACGACCCGGTGTCGAACCCCTCCGGCGAGGATGTGATCACCTACCGCTGGACCGGGAGCGCGTTCGCCAAGGAGTTCAGCACGCGCAACGAGTACAGCAAGGCCGTCGGAGGGGCCGCGTCGCCCGTTCCGGCCCCCGACAACTGACGCGAGACAATTCCGGTGGCGTGAACCGGTCGCCTCCGGCGGTCCGGTCCGCCCGCGAACCCCTCGCGAGTGAACGCATCACGCACCGGCCACGTCCACACAGTGGGCGCACCCTCCGAAGCACACAAGGACTGAGAGCAACCGGGATGGCAGAGCAGACCCACGTCCTGTTCGTCGAGGACGACGACGTCATCCGCGAGGCCACACAGCTCGCCCTGGAGCGGGACGGCTTCGCGGTCACCGCCATGCCCGACGGCCTGTCGGGCCTGGAGGCGTTCCGGTCGAGGCGGCCCGACATCGCGCTGCTGGACGTCATGGTCCCCGGCCTGGACGGCGTCAGCCTGTGCCGCCGCATCCGCGACGAGTCGACGGTGCCGGTGATCATGCTGTCGGCGCGGGCGGACTCCATCGACGTCGTACTGGGCCTGGAGGCCGGCGCGGACGACTATGTGACCAAGCCGTTCGACGGCGCCGTCCTGGTCGCCCGGATCCGCGCGGTGCTGCGCCGCTTCGGGCACGCGGGCGGCGACCGCGCCGAGGCCGGCTCCTCCGCGGTGGACGGCGGGATGCTGACCTTCGGCGATCTCGAGGTGGACACCGAGGGGATGGAGGTGCGCCGGGCCGGGCAGCCGGTGGCGCTCACCCCCACCGAGATGCGGCTGCTGCTCGAGTTCTCCGCCGCGCCGGGCACGGTCCTGTCCCGGGACAAGCTCCTGGAGCGCGTGTGGGACTACGGCTGGGGCGGTGACACCCGGGTCGTCGACGTCCATGTGCAGCGGCTGCGCGCGAAGATCGGCCAGGACCGCATCGAGACGGTCCGTGGCTTCGGCTACAAGCTGAAGGCCTGAGCGGGGCGTCATGCGGGGGAACACGCGGCGCCTGCTCCCGGGGCGCCTGGAGCAGGCGGACATCCGTACCGGGCTGAGGTGGAAGCTCAGCGCGGCCATCGCGCTGGTCGGCGCGCTGGTGGCGATCGCGCTCAGCCTGGTGGTGCACAACGCCGCCCGGGTGTCGATGCTGGACAACGCCCGCGACCTGGCCGACCAGCGGCTCCAGTTCGCGCAGAGTCTGTACGACCGCCCGGGCCGGCGGCCGGCCCCCGCCACCTTCAAGATCGACGATCCGACGCTGCCCGCCGCGCTGCGGGAGAAGGTCGAGGACGGCCGGCGGGCCACGTTCGTCACCGACCACCCGGGCGGCGTGCCGGACATCTGGGCGGCCATGCCGATCAAGGGCGGGCACGTGCTCTCCCTGCACACGCACTTCACCGACCGCAGCACGGACATCCTCAAGGACCTCGACCAGGCGCTGGTGATCGGCTCCATCGCGGTCGTGCTGGGTGGCAGCGCACTGGGGGTGCTCATCGGCGGCCAGCTCTCGCGCCGGCTGCGCAAGGCGGCGGCCGCCGCGAACCAGGTGGCCAAGGGCGAGCCGGACGTACGGGTCCGGGACGCCATCGGCGGGGTCGTACGGGACGAGACCGACGATCTCGCGCGCGCCGTGGACGCCATGGCGGACGCGCTTCAGCAGCGGCTGGAGGCGGAGCGGCGGGTCACCGCGGACATCGCGCACGAGCTGCGCACCCCGGTGACCGGGCTGCTGACGGCGGCCGAGCTGCTGCCGCCGGGCCGGCCCACCGAACTGGTCCTGGACCGGGCGAAGGCCATGCGCACGCTGGTGGAGGACGTGCTGGAGGTCGCCCGGCTGGACGGCGCCTCGGAGCGGGCCGAGCTCCAGGACATCGTGCTCGGCGAGTTCGTAGCCCGGCGGGTGGCGGCGAAGGACCCGGACGTCGAGGTGCGGGTGGTGCACGAGTCGGAGGTCACGACGGACCCGCGGCGCCTGGAGCGGGTGCTGTTCAACCTGCTCGCCAACGCCGCCCGGCACGGCAGGCCGCCGATCGAGGTGACCGTGGAGGGCCGGGTCATCCGGGTGCGCGACCACGGACCGGGCTTTCCGGAGGCGCTGCTGGCGGAGGGTCCCAGCCGGTTCCGCACCGGCAGCGCGGACCGCGCGGGGCGCGGCCACGGCCTGGGCCTGACCATCGCCGCCGGCCAGGCCCGGGTACTGGGGGCGCGCCTGACGTTCCGCAACGTACGGCCCGCGGGCGCCCCCGAGCACATTCCGGCCGAGGGCGCGGTCGCGGTCCTGTGGCTGCCGGAGCACGCCCCGACGAACACGGGCAGCTACCCGATGCTGCCGCAGCAGGTGCCCCAGCAGGGGTAGTCCCCGCTAGTCCCCGCCCCAGGGCCGTTCAGCAAGCCGGACAGGCCCTAGCAGGCCCAGTCCTTGTCCATGTCCAGGTCTCCCTCGCGCCGCTGGGTGAAGGAGAACCAGTTGCCGGAGTCGTCGCGGAAGAGGGCCTCGGTGCCGTAGGGGCGCTCCTGCGGCTCCTGGAGGAACTCCACCCCGCGGTCCTTGAGCTTCTTGTAGTCGCCGTGGATGTCGTCGGTGGTCAGGACGCCGGCGCCGAGGGCACCCTTGGCGACCAGCTTCTTGACCATCTCGGCGGACTCGGGGTCCATCGCGGGCGGCCCGGGCACCATGAGGGTCAGCTCGACGTCGGGCTGGTCCGGGGAGCCGACGGTGAGCCAGCGCGCGCCGCCCTCCCCCATGGTCATGTCGGTGCGGACCTCCAGGCCGAGCTTCTGGGTGTAGAACTCCTTGGCGCGGTCCTGGTCGAGGACCCAGACGGTGGTGATGGCGATGCCCTTGATCATGGCGTCTCCGGGGGTTGCGGGATGCTGTTGCGCTGCCACGGTAGGCAGGGCGGCCCTCAGCCCGCTTCTCGGGAATTGCTCTCTTGCTCCGCGTCCGTGCCGGAGCGGAATCCGCCGGCCCAGAGCATGGCGTAGCAGCCGGGGATGAGGGCGGCGCCGCGGCCGACGTGCCGGGCGCGGTACTCGCTCGGGGTGAGTCCGGTCCGCGCCTTGAAGCGGGACGAGAACGTGCCCAGGCTGCTGAAGCCGACCAGGTGGCAGATCTCGGTCACCGTCAGGTTCGCGGTGCGCAGCAGGTCTGTGGCCCGCTCGATGCGGCGGTGGGTGAGGTACTGGCGGGGCGTCTCGCCGTACGTCTCCTTGAAGGCCCGGATGAAGTGGTAGCGCGAGTAGCCGGCGTGGGCCGCCACCGTGTCCAGGTCGAGGTCCGGGTCCGCCCAGTCCCGGTCCATGGCGTCCTTGGCCAGGCGCAGCTGCCGCATCCTGCCCGCCACCGCATCCATACGGCCGATGGTGGCACGGGGCACTGACAACGGCCCGTGAGCGGTGACGCGGAGCTTCAGGGAGCGGGCCCGCGAGGCGTGCCGGGAAGCCCCCGGGGAGCCTGTGGACCGTACGGGGAAGGCCCCCGGCGTGCGCCGGGGGCCTTCGTGCAGGGGATGTCCGCGGAGGCTCAGACGGCTTCCGCGACGCCCGCGGGGGCCGCCGCGTCGCTCGCGGCGTCCTCGCCCTCGGGCTTGGCCTTGGCCGGTCCCGCGCCCTTCAGCGGCACCTCCTTGACGAACACCGCGGCCACCAGGGCGACGATGCCGACCACGGCGCCCAGCAGGAACGCCGAGTGCGTACCGGCGGACACCGCGTGCTGGTAGGCCTCCCGCGCCGCCGCGGGCAGCATCTCCAGGTGCTTGGCGTCCAGCTGCGCGGACTGCTCCGTGATCTTCGAGCCCAGCGCGCCGGCCCGCTCGGACATGACGTCCTGGACCCGGTGGTTGAACAGCGCGCCCATGATCGCCACGCCGAAGGACGAGCCGAGCGTACGGAACAGGGTGGTGGACGAGGAGGCCACGCCCATGTCCTTCATCTGCACGCTGTTCTGCGCGACCAGCATGGTGATCTGCATCAGGCAGCCCATGCCCGCGCCGAGGACGGCCATGTAGAGGCCGGAGGTGAGGCGGGTGGTGTCGGTGTCCATCAGGGACAGCAGGTACAGGCCGGTGACCATCAGCACGCTGCCGACGATCGGGAAGACCTTGTACCGGCCGCTGTTGGTGGTGACCCGGCCCGCGATCATCGACACGACCAGCATCGCGCCCAGCATCGGCAGGAGCAGCAGGCCCGAGTTGGTCGCGGAGGCGCCCTGCACGGACTGCTGGTACAGCGGCAGGAACAGCACCGCGCCGAACATCACGAAGCCGGTGATGAAGCCGATCAGCGACATCAGGCTGAAGTTGAGGCTGCGGAAGATGTGCAGCGGCACGATCGGCTCGGCGGCCCTGGTCTGCCAGAAGACGAATCCGACCAGCGCGGCCACGCCGATCGCGATGAGCTCCATGATCCGGGCGGACGTCCAGGCGTACTCCGTGCCGCCCCAGGTGGTGACGAGCACGATGGAGCTGATGCCCAGGGTCAGCAGGCCGGCGCCCAGGTAGTCGACCCGGGCCTGCGCGCGCTTCTTCGGCAGGTGCAGTACGGCGCTGACCGCCACGAGTGCCACCGCGCCGAGCGGCAGGTTGATGTAGAAGGCCCAGCGCCAGCCCCAGTTGTCGGTGATGGTGCCGCCGACCAGCGGGCCGCCGATCATCGCCAGCGCCATGACGCCGGCCATCATGCCCTGGTACTTGCCGCGCTCCCGGGGCGGGATCAGGTCGCCGATGATGGCCATCACGCCGACCATCAGACCGCCCGCGCCAAGGCCCTGAATGGCGCGGAAGCCGATCAGCTCGCCCATGTTCTGCGCCATGCCGCTCAGCGCGGAGCCGGCCAGGAAGATCACGATCGACGTCATGAAGGCGCCCTTGCGCCCGTACATGTCGCCGAGCTTGCCCCACAGCGGCGTGGCGGCGGCGGTCGCCAGCGTGTAGGCGGTCACCACCCAGGACAGGTGCTGGAGGCCCCCGAGCTCGCCCACGATCGTCGGCATCGCGGTGCCCACGATCATGTTGTCGAGCATCGCGAGCATCATCGCGATCATGAGCGCGAGCAGGACGACCCGCACACTCTTGGGTTGTTTGCCGGCTGGGCCGGTCTCCGTCTCGGATATCGGTGCGTCCGCCATGGTTCCTGTTCCCCCAGCTACCCTTCTGCTACTTACTTGCCGCCCGGCAAGTTACTACACTCTGGAAGGTAGAGGTTTACTAGCCGGGCGTCAAGTAAGTTTCCGCCGACCGGCCGGCAGGTAGTGTCAGGGAGCGCGAGGAGTTCGAAGGATGGGCGGCACGATGGACGGCACGAAGCAGCAGCGCCGCGGAAACACCCGCCAGCGCATCCAGGACGTGGCGCTGGAACTCTTCGCCGAGCAGGGGTACGAGAAGACCTCGCTGCGCGAGATCGCCGAGCGGCTGGACGTGACGAAGGCCGCGCTCTACTACCACTTCAAGACCAAGGAAGAGATCATCGTCAGCCTCTTCGAGGATCTGACGCAGCCGATCCAGGACCTGATCGAGTGGGGCCGGCAGCAGCCGCACACCCTGGAGACCAAGCGGGAGATCATCCGCCGCTACAGCGACGCGCTCGACGGCGCGGCACCGCTGTTCCGTTTCATGCAGGAGAACCAGGCGACGGTCCGGGAACTGCGCATCGGCGACACCTTCAAGAACCGGATGACCGGTCTGCGGGACATCATCATCGACCCGGAGTCGAGCCTGACCGACCAGGTCCGCTGCGTCAGCGCCCTGTTCACGCTGCACGCGGGGATGTTCGTCATGCAGGACATGGAGAGCGACCCGGAGGAGCGGCGCAAGGCCGTCCTCGAGGTCGCCATCGACCTGGTGACGCAGGCCCACCGGAGGACGCACGGGCACTGACGACCCGCAACGGCACACGCCCGGCACAGGACAGCGCACCGCCGCCCCGCTGGTTTCAGCGGGGCGGCGGTGCGTGCGGGTGGGCGTCGGCCGATCGGCCGGTCCGGCCGCGGCCTTCGCGCCGGGCCTCGGGCCTCGGGTCAGGCCCTCGTCCAGGCCTTCGCTCAGACCTTCACGCCGTGGGCGCGCAGGAAGGCGACCGGGTTGACCGCGGAACCGTAGTTCGGGGTCGTACGGATCTCGAAGTGCAGGTGCGGGCCGGTGCTGTTGCCGGTGTTGCCGGACAGGGCTATGTGCTGACCGGTGGCGACGACCTGGCCGACCTTCACGTCGATGCGCGAGAGGTGCGCGTACTGCGAGTACTGGCCGTCGGCGTGCTTGATGACGATGGCGTTGCCGTAGGCGGGGCCGTCGCCGCCACCCCAGGGGCCGGCCTTGACGACGGTGCCGCCGTGCGCGGCGACGACCTCGGTGCCGATCGGCACGGCGAAGTCCTGGCCGCTGTGCTTGTGCGCCCAGTGGCTGCCGCCCTGGTTGAAGCTGGCGCTCAGGGTGTAGTGCTTCACCGGGTCGACCCAGGCGGCGGCCGACTTGGCGACGGTGGCGGTGGGGGCCGCCGCGGTCTCGGCGGCGGACGCTACTCCCGCACCCGCGACGGCCGAGACTCCCAGGCCGGCGGCCAGGACGGCGGCGCGGGTACGGAGCTTGGTCGCACGGGCGGAACGGGACGTGGCGCGCAGGAACATCGAAACCTCAGGGTGTGGGGGACATGAGAACCACCCGGAGGCTCGTGCCTCTGCCGGGCGGACACCACCTTGGTAACCCGCCCGGCCACCCGCCCTCAAACACCCTCACTACGATGCAATGTAGTAATAACCCCCAGTGACCCACATCTCTTGACACCCCTCCCATTTGGGACAAAACACCTGTTAAGACACCATGTAGGGGCATTTTTGGAGGCTGAATGTCCGGTTTATTGGAGCCCGTCCCCCACTATGTCCCGTAGTACCGGACAAAGCGCCTGTGCCCCATGTCACCGGCAGGCGCCCTCAGGGCCCACTTCCCTGTGACCGGCCTCATGTGGCCCCCGTCTCAGCGCGGTTACCGTCCAGTAATCATGCCGTTCCCCTCCCGCCACCCAGAATGGGCATGCTCACAACAAAGAGCTGGGTTACGGACGCGAGAGGACCCTCATGACCACAGGCACCTGGACGCGCCGCATCGGCATGACCGCCGCCGCCACCACCGCCGCCACGGCACTGGCCGCCCCCGTGAGCGCACAGGCCGCGCCCCAGCGCCCGGCCGCCACCACCGCCACCGCCACCGCCACCGCCACGAAGGTCGACTACGCCACCTGGCAGCGGGACTGCCAGGCCGTGATGGACCAGGCCCTGCCGTATCTGCGGCAGCGCATATCGGGCGGCGCGCCGGGCGAGAAGCAGGCCATCGTGCTCGACGTGGACAACACGGCCCTGGAGACCGACTTCGGCTTCAGCTGGCCCCAGCCCGCCAACAAGCCGGTGCTGGCGGTGGCCCGGTACGCCCAGGAGCACGGTGTCTCGCTCTTCTTCGTCACCGCCCGCCCGGGCATCATCAAGGCACCCACCGAGTACAACCTCGAACACGACGGCTACGACGTCGACGGCCTCTCCGTCCGCGGCCTGCTCGACCTGTTCAAGGACGTCGCCGACTACAAGACCGCCCAGCGCGCCGCCATCGAGTCCCGGGGCTACACGATCATCGCCAACATCGGCAACAGTCCCACCGACCTGACCGGCGGCCACGCCGAGAAGACCTTCAAGCTGCCGGACTACGACGGTCAGCTCTCCTGAGGACACGCCTCCTGAGCACACGCCTCCTGAAGGAGCACGGCGAAGACCTGGGGGAGCGCAGCGAAAAGGGGGCTGCCCCGGGACCGAGGTCCCGGGGCAGCCCCCTTCCGGTTCGGGCCGAGCGCGGCGCCTACGCGTCCTTGCTCAGGTTCGGGCCGGCTCCGCCGGCCGCCTGCTCGATCGGCGGGACGTCCGGCAGGGCCGACTTCTCCTCGCCGCGGAAGGTGAAGGTCTGGCTGTCGCCCTCGCCCTCCGTGTCGACGACCACGATGTGACCGGGGCGCAGCTCGCCGAAGAGGATCTTCTCCGACAGCGAGTCCTCGATCTCGCGCTGGATCGTCCGGCGCAGCGGCCGGGCGCCCAGAACGGGGTCGTAGCCCTTCTTGGACAGCAGCTCCTTGGCGGACTGGGAGAGCTCGATGCCCATGTCCCGGTCCTTCAGACGCTCGTCCACCTTGCTGATCATCAGGTCGACGATCCGCAGGATGTCCGCCTGCGTCAGCTGCGGGAAGACCACCACGTCGTCGACGCGGTTGAGGAACTCGGGCCGGAAGTGCTGCTTGAGCTCGTCCTGGACCTTGTTCTTCATGCGCTCGTAGTTGGTCTTCGTGTCACCCGAGGCCGCGAAGCCCAGGTTGAAGCCCTTGGAGATGTCCCGGGTGCCGAGGTTGGTCGTCATGATGATGACCGTGTTCTTGAAGTCCACGACCCGGCCCTGGGAGTCGGTCAGGCGGCCGTCCTCCAGGATCTGCAGCAGCGAGTTGAAGATGTCCGGGTGGGCCTTCTCCACCTCGTCGAACAGGACGACGGAGAACGGCTTGCGGCGCACCTTCTCGGTCAGCTGGCCGCCCTCCTCGTAGCCCACGTAGCCGGGGGGCGAACCGAAGAGACGGGAGACCGTGTGCTTCTCGCTGAACTCCGACATGTCGAGGGAGATCAGCGCGTCCTCGTCGCCGAAGAGGAACTCCGCGAGCGCCTTGGACAGCTCGGTCTTACCGACACCGGACGGGCCGGCGAAGATGAACGAGCCACCGGGGCGCTTGGGGTCCTTCAGACCCGCACGCGTACGGCGGATCGCCTTCGACAGCGCC
>NZ_JBEXZD010000170.1:0-11707 GCF_040628575.1 Streptomyces sp. NPDC006393 | reverse complement strand
GCGCCGTCGACGGCAGGCCCAGGTCCGACGGCAGCAGGGAGCCCACCCAGCAGTCCCGCCGCACCCCCTTGTTGTTGATCGCCGAGCGAAACCCTGTCGAGCCACCGGCGGGTACGCGGTACCGTTTCTTGATGTCCCCGGCCGCACGGCTGAGGGGGCCATCGATCCCGTACCGGCGGGTGAACCGGTTACACACATGTACGTGGGGACTCTGTCCTTCGACCTGCTCCTCGGCGACGTCCACTCGCTGAAGGAGAAGCGTTCCGTCGTCCGCCCGATCGTCGCCGAGCTTCAGCGCAAGTACGCGGTGAGCGCGGCGGAGGTGGACCACATGGACCTCTACCGGCGAGCGATCATCGGTCTCGCCGCGGTCTCCGGCGACGCGGCGCACCTCACAGACGTACTCGACCGATGCGAACGGCTGGTCGCCGGCCGCCCCGAGGTGGAGCTGCTGTCCGTACGGCGGCGCTTCCACGGCGAAGACGACTGACGAACCGACGACCAGACCACAGCACCATGACAGGAAAGAACGGGAGACGGACCAGTGGCCGACAACGCGCGGGCGAAAAGGCTGGCGGACCTCATCCGAGAGGTGGTGGCCCAGAAGCTGCAGCGCGGGATCAAGGACCCGCGGCTCGGCTCGCACGTCACCATCACGGACACCCGGGTCACGGGTGACCTGCGGGAGGCGACCGTCTTCTACACGGTCTACGGCGACGACGAGGAGCGGAAGGCGGCCGCCGCCGGCCTGGAGAGCGCCAAGGGCATCCTGCGCTCCGAGGTCGGCCGCGCCGCCGGAGTGAAGTTCACCCCGACCCTCACCTTCGTCGCGGACGCCCTCCCGGACACCGCCCGGACCATCGAGGACCTCCTCGACAAGGCCCGGCAGTCCGACGCCAAGGTGCGCGAGGCGTCCGCGGGCGCCGCGTACGCCGGTGGAGCCGATCCGTACCGGAAGCCGGGCTCCGAGGACGACACCGACGAGACGGACGACACCACCGCATGACCAGCAAGCCCACCCCGCCCGACGGCCTTGTCATCGTCGACAAGCCGTCGGGCTTCACTTCGCACGACGTCGTCGCCAAGATGCGGGGGATCGCCAAGACCCGCCGCGTCGGCCACGCCGGCACGCTCGACCCGATGGCGACCGGCGTACTCGTCCTCGGACTGGAGAAGGCCACCAAGCTCCTCGGCCACCTCGCGCTGACCGAGAAGGAGTACCTCGGCACCGTCCGGCTCGGCCAGAACACGGTCACCGACGACGCCGAGGGGGAGATCACCTCCTCCACCGACGCCTCCAAGGTGACCCGGGAGGCCGTCGACACCGCCATCGCCAAGCTGACCGGCGACATCATGCAGGTGCCGTCCCGGGTCAGCGCCATCAAGATCAATGGCGTGCGGTCGTACAAGCGGGCCAGGGAGGGCGAGGAGTTCGACATCCCGGCCCGCCCGGTGACGGTCTCGTCGTTCACGGTGTACGACGTCCGGGACGCCGTGGCCGAGGACGGCACCCCCGTGCTCGACCTGGTCGTGTCGGTGGTCTGCTCCTCCGGCACGTACATCCGCGCCCTCGCCCGCGACCTGGGCGCCGACCTCGGTGTCGGCGGTCACCTCACCGCGCTGCGCCGCACCCGCGTCGGACCGTACAAGCTGGATTCCGCGAAGACGCTGGACCAGCTCCAGCAGGAGCTCGTCGTCATGCCGATCGCCGAGGCCGCCGCGGCCGCCTTCCCGCGCTGGGACGTCGACGCCCGGCGGGCCAAGCTCCTCACCAACGGCGTACGGCTGGAGATGCCCGAGGAGTACACGGGCGCCGGCGCCGTGGCCGTCTTCGGCCCCGAGGGCCGTTTCCTGGCGCTCGTGGAGGAGCACCGGGGCAAGGCCAAGAGCCTTGCCGTCTTCGGCTGACGCACCGAGTGGGTCTCTGCCCGTGGAGCGGCGGACACGGGGTGTTCCTAGCCGCCGCTCCACGGTCCCCCCTCGGTTCCCCCACCCCTAGGGTGTATCCAGCCGGCCTCGGCTATTCACCCGACCGTGCAGGCGCTCGGAGTGAACCGAGGGAGTGCGAGGGGGCGCGTTCGCGCCGCGATCTTTCCCGCTGATCATCCGGTGCCTACCGTCGAATGGGTGCCCACCGTCGAAGAGGAGGGCACGGCCGTACCACGGCACGGGCGGGGAGGTTGGACCATGGCGGCACGGACCCCCGGGAACGGCCCCGGCCGGCACACCGCGGTCCGCGCGGCGCGCGGTGGTCCGGAGCCGGCGGCCACGACCGGGCAGCGGGACGCCGCCGAGGCACGTGACCGCCTCCTGGACGCCTCCCTGGTCCGCGTGCACGATCTGGCCGGGCGGCCCAGGGGCACCGGCTTCGCGGCCGACCACCACGGCACCGTGATCACCAGCCATGAGGCCGTCGACGGACTCGCCCGCCTCGTGCTCCACGTCGCGGGGGACCGCGGCCGGTCCCACGTGGTGACCGCCGCCGACGTGACCCCGCTGCCCGAGCTGGACCTGGCGCTCGTCCGGACCGAAGGCCTCGGCCTGGAGCCGCTGCCCGTCACCGTGCGGGACGGCGTCGCAACCGGCACCTACGTCCGTATCGCGGCCGGCGGCTGGCGCGAGGCCCGGGTGCTGGGCACGGCCACCGTGACGTACACGGCCACGGACGGCTCCCATCTCCTGGACGGCGCACTGGACCTCGCGATCGGCACGGCGGGCCGGGACGCGCTCCGGCCGGGCGGCGGCGCGGCCGGGGGACCGGTGCTCGACCCGGCGACCGGCACCGTGATCGCCGTGCTCGGCACGGCATTGCGAAGCGGCCACCGCGACACCGGCTTCGCGGTGCCGCTGCGCCCACGAGCACTCGGCCCCGCCCCGACGGAGCCGGACGGCACCGCCGGGCATCCGCTCGCCGGCCTGCTCGCCCGCAACGCCGCCACGGTTCCCGCCTACGGCCCCGACCTCAACCTGGCGGGCGCACTCGAACTCACGGCGACCTCGGTGGCCCAGGACGGCCCCCAGGGAGCCCTCGCGCACCACGCTCCGTCTCCGGCCCCCTCCCGGAGCGACCCTCCGCGTCATCGGCTCACGTCCGCGTCCGGCCTCGCCGGGCCGGCGCCGAGCGGCCTGGCGGGCGGGGACCGGTCGGCTCCCGAGCCCGGCGCGGCTCGGCCGCGGGCGCCCCGCCGGGCCGCCGCCTCCCCGCGCCCCGGCGATGCCGTGCGGCCGGCCGGCTCGGCCGCGGACTCACGCCCCGCCCGGGCCACGGCTCCGGGCCTGGCCGCCTCCACCTCCACCTCGCTCTTCGGCGAATCGACGGCACCGGCACCGGTATCGGTAACGGCGCCGGCGCCGGCTCCCGTACGCCCACCGGGGCCCGGCGAGGGTGTGCCACCGGTCCCGCCGGCCTCATGGGTTCCGCCGGCCTCATGGATTCCGCCTGCCTCGTGGACCTCTCCGGCCTCATCGGCCTCCCCCGCTTCCACGCCGACCGGTCCTGCCGCACGGCCCGTCGAACGATCGGCCGTCGTCGACGAGTTGTGCGCGTTCGGCCAGAGCCCGGCGCTCGTGCTCGGACTCGTCGGCGCGCCCGGCAGCGGCCGTACGACCGAACTCGCGGCGCTCGCCGGGCGCAGGGCCCGTGGGGACGCGCCCGCACCCACGATCTGGCTGCGCGGGGCCGATCTGGACGGTGCCGACGTCTCGATCGCCGACGCGGCGCGCCGGGCGCTGGACCGCGCGGCCCGGATCGTCGCCGCGGCCCGGGCACCCCTGCCGACCCGGCTCACCGACCTCACCCCCGAGCGCGTCGCGCGTCTCGCCCGCGCTCACGGCCGGCCGCTGCTGCTCCTGCTCGACGGCCCCGAGGAGATGCCCTCGACCCTGGCCCACCGGCTCGCGGAGTGGACCGAGGGGACCGCGCGGTGGCTGCGCGGCACGGGGGCGCGGCTGGTGGTGGCGTCCCGCGAGGAGTACTGGGAGGGCGCGGGCGCGCACTTCCCACCGGACCTGCTCCACATCCCGTTCGCGCCCGGCACCTCCGGCGGCACCCGCGCCGCCGCTCCGGCCGGTCACGGCCCGTACGTCACCCCCGGCCTCCCGCCCTGCCTGCGCCTCGGCGACCTCACCTCCGAGGAGGCCCGCGAAGCCCGTGACCGGTACGGCGTCCCGGACGGGGTGCTCGTCGACGCCGACGCCCGCCACCCCCTCACCATCCGGCTCCTCGGGGAGGTACGCGCCGCCCTGCCCGGCTCCCCGGAGCACTCCCGGCTCGACCGCGCCGACGTCCTCGCGGCCCATCTGGACCTGATGTGCCTGCGCGTCGCCGTCCGCCTCGCCGCGCAGAACGGCCTGCGCGGCACCGCCGTACGGCGCCTCGCGGCCAAGGTCTCCGGCCAGGTGCACGAGGCCGCCCGCCGCAGCCTCGGGCCGGGCCGGGGCGAGGTGGACCGGGAGACCTTCGAGGCCGTGTTCCCGTGGGGTGCCGCGCCCGCCCACCTCGGCGGCGGCACCGGCTGGGCGTCCGCCGTCCTCACCGAGGGCCTCCTCGTCCCGGCCGGCGACGGCTACCGCTTCGCGCACGAGGAACTCGCCGACTGGATCCAGGGCGTCCACCTGGACCTGGACGAGGCCCTGCGGGTCCTGGTCCACCGGCGGCACATTCCCGGTGAGCCGCGTCATCCGCTGCCCGTCCCGCACCACCGCATCGGCCCCGTCGTCCAGGCCCTGCTCCTGCTGGCCCGCCAGCACGGCACACGCCGACTGGCGGTCCGGCTGGAGGAGCTGGTGTGCGCCCTGGACACCGACCCGCACTCCTGGTGGGCGTCCCGGCTGCTCGCCGGTGTGCTGCTGCGGGTGCCGGACGCGTCGCCGTACACCGGTGTGCTGCGGCAGCTGGCCGAGCGGATCGTGGTCCGCACACAGTGCGACCTGCCACTGCCGCGCGGCTTCGGCCCCGGCTTCTGGACCGCGCTGCACCTGCCGGACGCCGACCGCTGCGACCTGCTGCGGCGCCTTCTGCTCGCCGACGGCGCCCCACGGAACACAGGCGAACGGAACTCGGCCGAACGGAACCCGGCCGAGCGGAACCCGGCCCAACCGAACCCGGCCTCACGGAGCACCTCCGCATCGCATCAGGAGTCCCGCGAGCCCCACACGACGCAGCCCCACCGTCCCGACGCCGCGCCCGACCGCTATCTCGACGCCGTCGCGCGCCTCCTCGCCGCCGAACCCGCCGCCGTGCAACCGCATCTGACCCGCTGGTTCGACGACGAGCGGCCGCTGCCCGGCGCCCCGCACGCCACCGTGGCCACGGCCGCCCAGGCGCTGCTGTACGCGCACCGCGACCGGGCCCTGGACGACCTCACCGAGGTGCTGGCCGACCGCGCGCACCAGCGTGCCGAGGAACTGCTGGCCGTGTTCGCCGAGGAGGAGCCGGCCGCCCTGTGCCGGGCCGTCGACCGGTGGGCGCACGACGAGCGTCCCGACCGCAGGGCCGCGGCCGTCGCCCACGCACTGCGCACGGCCCCGCACGCGCGCACCGAGACCGACCGGGAACTGCTGCGCCGGGCCGCCCTGACCGTGCTCGCCCGTCCCGCCGACGCCGCCCTGCACGGCGCCGCGCTCGCCCTTCTCGTACGGGATCCGCACACCCGCGCCGGCCACCTGCCACAGGCACTGCGGCACTTCGCGGCCGGGGACCCGCACCTGCCGCCCGGCGCGCTCGCCCCCGCCCTGACCACGCACCCGGAGGCGGTCCTCGCCGCCTTCGGCGAGCGGCTGAGGCGCGGCGCCGACGGCGACGCCACCGAGGTGCTGGGCGCCCTCGCCGACGTTGCCACGCCCACGCTCGCCCGCCGCGTCGCCGCCCTCGTCCGCGACACGGTGGCGCGGCGGCCGGACATCGCGGGGCACGTGGCCGCCTACGTGGACCGGCGCCTGCGCCACGCACCGGCCGGACCAGCGGCCGGCGCGATCCTGTTCCCCCTGGTCACCGGCCTCCTGGAGGACGGTCCGGCGCGGCTGCGCGCGGCCCTGGGCGCCGTGCTGGCCGCCCCCGGCACCACCCCCCGTACGCTCGGGGCGGCCACCCTGGCCCCCGGAGCCCCGGCCGGCCGCGCGCCGCGCCGGGAACTCCTGGACTTCCTCCTGGCCCACGAGGACGACCCGGCCGTGCTCGACGCGGTGCTGCGCGCGGCGGCCCCCACCGCCGAGGAGGACCTCCGCGAGCTCGTCCACCGCGTCGGTCTGCTCCTGGTGCGCACGCCCGAGGGCGCGGCCGTGTTCGACCGCGCCCTCATGGAGCTGGGCCGGCGCCTGCCGGGCTTCGCCGTCCGGGTGGCCGGCTGGCTGACCGAGACCCCGCAGGACTGGGCGGCGGTGGTGGGCCCCAGTGCCCGCCGGACGCTCGAGAACCTGTCGGGCACGCCCGTCCCCGCCTGAGCCACGCGGCGCCCGGACGTGCGCCCCGTCACAGCCTCGATGCCGATGCCGATGCGGGCGCGGAACGTAGGGCATGGCACCCTTAGACCTGCGGACAACCGAAGCGGCAACGCAACAAGGCAACCGGAACAACGGACACGGGTTCGACGAGGAGCGGTCACAGTGCAGCGCTGGCGTGGCTTGGAGGACATCCCCCAGGACTGGGGGCGCAGCGTCGTCACCATCGGCTCCTACGACGGAGTCCACCGCGGCCACCAGCTCATCATCGAGCACGCCGTGAGCCGCGCCCGCGAGCTGGGTGTCCCCACCGTCGTCGTCACCTTCGACCCGCACCCCAGCGAGGTGGTGCGCCCCGGCAGCCACCCGCCCCTGCTCGCGCCGCACCACCGCCGTGCCGAGCTGATGGCGGAGCTGGGCGTGGACGCGGTGCTCGTGCTGCCCTTCACCACCGAGTTCTCGAAGCTGTCCCCGGCCGACTTCGTCGTCAAGGTGCTGGTCGACAGGCTGCACGCCAAGGCGGTCGTCGAGGGCCCGAACTTCCGCTTCGGCCACAAGGCGGCG
The DNA here is from genome assembly GCF_040628575.1 of Streptomyces sp. NPDC006393. NCBI lineage: Bacteria > Bacillati > Actinomycetota > Actinomycetes > Kitasatosporales > Streptomycetaceae > Streptomyces > Streptomyces sp. NPDC006393. Next base: position 4,705 of record NZ_JBEXZD010000170.1, on the reverse strand, counting down.
GGGAACGTGGAGTTCCTCACCGAGCAGGGCAAGCTCTACGACTTCGAGGTGGAGGTCGTCGATCTCTACGTCACCGGTGAGGCGGGCGGCGGAGAGCCCTTCTCGTCGACCCTGACCCGCCGCCTGGTCGCCGAGGGAGAGGTCACGGGCGCCCGGGAGATCCTGGGCCGCCCGCACCGCGTGGAGGGCGTGGTCGTCCGCGGCGCCCAGCGGGGCCGCGAGCTGGGCTTCCCCACCGCCAACGTCGAGACGCTCCCGCACACCGCGATCCCTGCGGACGGCGTCTACGCCGGCTATCTGCACGCCCAGGGCGAGGCGATGCCGGCCGCCGTCTCCGTCGGCACGAACCCGCAGTTCGACGGCACCGAGCGCACCGTCGAGGCGTACGCCATCGACCGCGTCGGCCTCGACCTGTACGGCCTGCACGTCGCCGTCGACTTCCTCGCCTTCGTCCGAGGCCAGGCCAAGTTCGACTCACTCGACGCCCTGCTCGAGACGATGGCCGAGGACGTCAAGAAGTGCCGCGAGATCATCGCGGCGGACGAACAGCAGCCGTAGCCGGGCAGAGTCGCGGACGACCGTCGGCCGTGGACGAACACCAGCCGTAGCCGAACCGCAGCCGACGGGGGTGGGGGCCCGAGCGGGCCCCCACCCCCGTTCACTGCGATTCCGCGGCCGTACCGGCTCCCGCTTCCGTCCCGGCTCCCGCGCCCAGCTCTTCCCCTGCCCGGGCTCGGGCCCAGTGGCAGGCGACCTGGGTCTCGGCGGTCCCGGTCAGGACGGGCAGATCCCGGGTGCGGCACGCGTCGGCGACGCCCGCCCGGGCCGCCTCGCCGCCGGCCAGGATCTGGCAGCGCGCGTGGAAGCGGCAGCCGGAAGGGATGCGGGACGGGTCGGGCGGCTCGCCGGTGAGGACCACCGGAGCGCCCGGGGCCTCCGGCAGGACGGACAGCAGAGCCTGGGTGTACGGATGCCGGGGTGCCGTCAGCACCTGCTCGACCTCGCCCGTCTCCACGATCCGGCCCAGGTACATCACCGCCACCCGGTCCGCGATGTTCCACGCCAGACCCAGGTCGTGGGTCACCACCAGCGCCGACAGCCCGAGTTCGTCGCGCAGCCGCAGCAGCAGTGCCAGGATCTCGCCGCGTACCGAGGCGTCGAGTGAGGCCACCGGCTCGTCGGCGACGACGAGTTCGGGCTGGAGGACCAGCGCGCCCGCGATGACGACCCGCTGGCGCTGACCGCCGGACAACTCGTGCGGATAGCGCAGGAAGAAGCGCTCCGGCGGTCGCAGCCCCGCCCGGGACAGCGCCTCGGCGACCGCCGTCCGCTCGTCCCCGCCGTAGCCGTGGATGCGCAGCCCCTCGGCGACCGCGTCGTACACCGTGTGCCGTGGGTTGAGCGAGCCGCTCGGGTCCTGGAGGACCAGCTGGACCCGCTTGCGGTACGCCTTCAGCGCCCGCGAGGAGTAGTCCAGCGGCGCGCCGTCGAAGGTGACGCGTCCCGCCGTCGGCGGGACGAGCCCCAGCAGGGAGCGGGCCAGCGTCGTCTTGCCGCAGCCCGACTCGCCGACCAGCGCCACGATCTCACCGGGCCGGATGTCCAGGTCCACCCCGTCCACGGCCCGGGCCGGCGGCGCGCCGTTGCGACCGGGGAACGTGATACGCAGGCCCTCGACGCTCACCAGCGGTGGCGTGCCCGTCGTCGTGCCCGTCATGTGGTGCTGCTCCCCACTTCCTCGTCCTGTGCCGTCGCCGGGCTCTCGGCCGCGACGGTGCCGTCGCCGCCGACGTGCACGCACGCCGCCCGCCGGCCCGCTCCGGCCTCCCGCAGCACCTGGTCCTCGGTGGCGCAGATGTCCAGCGCGACCGGACAGCGCGGATGGAACGCGCAGCCCGCCGGCACCGCCGCCGGATCGGGCGGGTCACCGGGCAGACCGCGCGGCGCGAACCGCGACGCGGGGTCCCCGATCCTCGGGAACGCCTCCGACAGAGCCCTGCCGTAGGGGTGCCGGGCGCCGTCGTAGACCTGGCGGGCCGGGCCCTCCTCCACCACCCGGCCCGCGTACATCACCGCGAGCCGGTCGCAGGTGTCCGCCAGCACCGCGAGGTCGTGGCTGATCATGATCAGGCCCACGTCCTGCTCGCTCACCAGCTCCTCGATCAGCCGCAGGATCTGCGCCTGGATCATCACGTCCAGCGCGGTGGTCGGCTCGTCGGCGACGATCAGCCGCGGATCGCAGGCCAGCGCCATCGCGATCATCACCCGCTGCCGCTGCCCGCCGGACAGCTCGTGCGGATACGCGCTCGCCCGCGCCGCCGGCAGGCCCACCTGCTCCAGCAGCTCACCGGCCTTCTTCTTCGCACCCGCCGGGGTCGCCTTGCGGTGCAGCAGGATCGGCTCGGCGATCTGGTCGCCGACCCGGTGCACGGCGTTGAGGGAGTGCATCGCGCCCTGGAAGACGATCGACGCGCCCGCCCAGCGCACCGCACGGACCTGCCCCCACTTCATCGCGAGCACGTCCTCGCCGTCCAGCAGGATCTGCCCGCCGACCCGGGCCCCGGCCGGCAGCAGCCGCAGCAGCGCCAGCGCCAGCGTGGACTTGCCGCAGCCGGACTCGCCCGCGATGCCGAGCTTCTCACCCGCGGCGACGGTCAGGTCGACCCCGCGGACGGCGGCCGCACCGCCCGGGTAGGTGACTTCCAGGTTCCGCACGTCGAGCAGGCTCAACGGGACACCCCCAGCCTGGGGTTGAGAACGGACTCCACCGCACGCCCGCACAGCGTGAACGCCAGCGCCACGACGGCGATCGCGATGCCCGGCGGAACCAGGTACCACCAGTCGCCCGAGCTCACCGCCCCCGCCTCCCGCGCGTCCTGGAGCAGCCCGCCCCAGGACACGACCGTCGGATCCCCGAGCCCGAGGAAGGCCAGCGTCGCCTCGGCGAGGATCGCGGAGGAGATGATCAGTGTCGTCTGCGCCAGCACCAGCGGCATGACGTTGGGCAGCACATGGCGGGACATGATGTGCCAGTGCCCGCCGCCGAGCGCCTTCGCGCGCTCGATGTACGGCCGTGACTCCACCGCCAGCGTCTGCGCCCGCACCAGCCGGGCCGTCGTGGGCCAGGTGGTCACGCCGATCGCCAGGACGATCGTGCCGAGCGAACGGGACATCACGGTGGCCAGCGCGATGGCCAGCACCAGCGTCGGCATCACCAGGAACCAGTCCGTGACCCGCATCATCACCGTGGCGTACCAGCCGCGGAAGTGCCCGGAGGTGATCCCGATGACCGCCCCGATCGCCACCGACAGCACGGCCGCGAGCAGCCCCACCAGCAGCGACACCCGCGATCCCCAGATCACCAGGCCCAGCAGGTTCCGCCCGAACTGGTCGGTGCCCAGCGGGAAGTGCCCGCTCGGGCTCTCCAGCGGCCGCCCCGGAGCGTCCGTCACGCTCGCCACGTCCGAGCCGACGGTCAGCGGCGCGGTCAGCGCGACCAGCCCGAACAGCACCAGCGCGGCCAGCCCGAACACACCGGCGCGGTGCCGGCGGTACTCCTTCCAGAACCGCGCGGCGGAGGCCCGGCGCCGCCGCCAGGCGAGCGCGCGCGGGCCGAGTGCCGCGGGGGTCTTGGTGGTCTCGGCGGTCGTCATCGGCCCACCCTCGGATCGAGCAGCGGATACAGGAGGTCGGCGAGGGTGTTCATCAGGATCACCGCCGAGGCGAAGACGAAGAACAGTCCCTGCACCAGCGGCAGGTCGGGCACGCTGAGCGCCTGGTAGAACAGCCCGCCAAGACCCGGCCAGGAGAACACCGTCTCCACCAGGATGACACCCGCCACCGTCCGGCCGAGATTGACGAAGATCAGCGTCACGGTCGGCAGCAGAGCGTTCGGCACGGCGTGCCGGCGCCGCACCAGATCGTCCCTGAGCCCCTTCGCCCGCGCGGTCGTCAGATAGTCGCTGCCCATCTCGTCCAGCAGCGCCGACCGGGTGACCAGCAGCGTCTGCCCGTACTCCACCGCGACCAGCGTCACCACCGGCAGCACCAGATGGTGGACGACGTCGAACGCGTACGCGAAGCCCTCCTTGCCGCCCGACTCCATGCCCCCGGTCGGGAACAGGCCCGGGATCGGGCCCGCGCCGACCGACAGCACGATGATGAGCAGCAGTCCCAGCCAGAACGACGGGATGGAGTACAGCGTCAGCGCCAGCCCGGTGTTGAGGCGGTCGCCGAGACCGCCGTGCCGCCAGGCCGAGCGGGTGCCGAGGAAGATGCCGAGGGCGGTGTAGAGCAGGAAGGCCGTGCCGGTGAGCACCAAGGTGTTCGGCAGCGCCTCCGTGATCTTGTCGATGACGGGGACGTGGAACTGGTACGAGGTCCCCAGATCCCCGGTCAGCGCCTTGCCGCAGTACTCCGTGAACTGCTGCCACATGGGCAGGTCGAGACCGAACTCCCGCCGGTAGGCGGCGATCTGCTCGGCCGACACCGGACGGCCACCGGTCATGAACTTCACCGGATCGCCCGGGATCAGCCGGAAGAGGAAGAAACTGGTGACGAGCACGGCGAGCAGCGAGACGGCGGCACCGGCCAGCTTGCCCGCCACATACCGCAGATACGCGGTGGTGGTGCGCGCCCGGGGCGTGCGCCCGGCCCCCGGGCGCCCCGCCGTGGCCCCGGGCGCGGCGGGCCCGGGCGCGCCCCG
>NZ_JBEXZD010000169.1:0-11932 GCF_040628575.1 Streptomyces sp. NPDC006393 | reverse complement strand
CCGCCGCCGACGAACTCGGCGAGGACCTGATGACGGTCGCCTATCTGAAGGAGACCGCCGAACAGGCCGGCCTCGACACCGACTGGACATCCATGGAGGAGATCGGCTGGGACCCGCTCTCCGGCCGGTTCGTCGACAACGGCCTCCGCTTCATCCGCGGCATCTTCAAGCTGTACCCGTGGGAGTGGCTCACCACCGACCGCTTCGCCGGCCACGTCCTGGACACCCTCGACAACGGCGGCGGCACCGGCTCCACCCTGTGGATCGAGCCCGCCTGGAAGATGCTGCTGAGCAACAAGGCACTGCTGGCGATCCTCTGGGAGCTGTACCCCGGCCACCCCAACCTGCTTGCCGCGTACCTCGACGGCCCGCGCGAGCTGGCGGCGACCACCGGCTGGGTCGCCAAGCCGCTGCTCGGCCGCGAGGGCGAGGGAGTGACGGTGCACGAGCCGGGGACCGAGCCCGTCGTACGCGACGAACCCTGCTGCTACCAGGCGCTCGCCCCGCTGCCCGCCTTCGACGGCAACCACGTCGTCCTCGGCGCCTGGGTCGTCGAGGACGAGTCCGCGGGCCTCGGCATCCGCGAGTCGGCCGGGCTGGTCACCGACGAGTACGCCCGCTTCCTGCCGCACGTGATCCTCTGACGGTCCTGCTCGGCCCCGTTCGGCCCGTTCGGCCCCGCTCGGCCCGGCTCGCATGGTGGACGTGGCAGCGCCCCCGGGCAGGTCACCCGGTAGGCTGACGTGCGGGCCGTGACTGGCGCGTCTGGTCCTGGTGACGCCAGGACCCAAAGATGGGACCGACCATCGGGGAGCGGCCCGAGCAGCGAGTGTGCCGTGCGCCTGGGCCGTACCGTGAACGCCGAACGCCGAACGCCACGCCCGGAGGTCCCCGAGATGTCTGCGCCCCTCTCCCACGAGTCCACCGCCTTCCGCGCCGCCCTCGACGTGATCCGCGCCGTCGAGCCGCGCGTCGCCGACGCCATCGGCCAGGAGGTCGCCGACCAGCGCGAGATGCTCAAGCTGATCGCCTCCGAGAACTACGCCTCCCCGGCCACCCTCCTGGCGATGGGCAACTGGTTCAGCGACAAGTACGCCGAGGGCACCGTCGGCCGCCGCTTCTACGCCGGCTGCCGCAACGTCGACACCGTCGAGTCCCTGGCCGCCGAGCACGCGCGTGAACTCTTCGGCGCCCGCCACGCCTACGTCCAGCCCCACTCCGGCATCGACGCCAACCTGGTCGCCTTCTGGGCCGTCCTCGCCGACCGCGTCGAGGTCCCCTTCCTGGAGAAGGCCGGAGCCCGCCAGGTCAACGACCTGACCGAGGCCGACTGGGCCGAGCTGCGCCAGGCCTTCGGCAACCAGCGCATGCTCGGCATGTCCCTGGACGCCGGCGGCCACCTCACCCACGGCTTCCGCCCCAACATCTCCGGCAAGATGTTCGACCAGCGCTCCTACGGCACCGACCCGGCCACCGGCCTGATCGACTACGACGCGCTGCGCGCCCAGGCCCGCGAGTTCAAGCCGCTGATCATCGTCGCCGGCTACTCCGCGTACCCCCGTCTGGTGAACTTCCGGATCATGCGCGAGATCGCCGACGAGGTCGGCGCGACGCTCATGGTCGACATGGCCCACTTCGCGGGCCTGGTGGCGGGCAAGGTCCTGACCGGCGACTTCGACCCGGTCCCGCACGCCCAGATCGTGACGACCACCACGCACAAGTCCCTGCGCGGCCCGCGCGGCGGCATGGTCCTGTGCGACGACTCCCTCAAGGACCAGGTCGACCGCGGCTGCCCGATGGTCCTCGGCGGCCCCCTCCCGCACGTCATGGCCGCGAAGGCGGTCGCCCTGGCCGAGGCCCGACAGCCCGCCTTCCAGGACTACGCCCAGCGCATCGTCGACAACTCCCGGGCCCTCGCCGAGGGCCTGACGCGCCGCGGCGCCACCCTCGTCACCGGCGGCACCGACAACCACCTCAACCTGATCGACGTCGCCACCTCCTACGGCCTCACCGGCCGCCAGGCCGAGGCCGCCCTCCTCGAGTCCGGCATCGTCACCAACCGCAACGCGATCCCGGCCGACCCCAACGGCGCCTGGTACACCTCCGGCATCCGCGTCGGTACGCCCGCGCTCACGACCCGCGGCCTCGGCACGGCGGAGATGGACGAGGTCGCCGGCCTGATCGACCGCGTCCTCACCAGCGCCGAGCCCGGCACCACCAAGTCCGGCGCCCCCTCCAAGGCCGCCCACGTCCTCGACCCGAAGATCGCCGACGAGATCTCCCACCGCGCCACCGACCTGGTGGCCGCCTTCCCGCTGTACCCGGAGATCGACCTCGGCTGACGCGGCCAGGGTTTCCCGCCCCCGGGGAGCTCAGAGATCGATCAGCTCCTGACGCGGCTCCTCACGCGGCGGTCCGGCCTTGCGCCGGGCCGCCGCGCGGCGTGTCAGGAGCGTCCCGGCGACCCCGGCGGCGAGCCCCGCGGCCGCCCACCACACACCGTCCCGCTCCCCGCCCTCGCGGGCGGCGGCCCGCTGCCCGCCGAGCCCGAGGAAGCCGGTGTCCGCCAGCCGGTCGTAGGCCCCGCGCGATGCGCGGTGCCAGCGGATGTCGTCGTCCGGCAGGTCCGGCGCCGGGTCGGTGCGCACCCACGGGGTGCCGTCCTCGGCGACGAACAACTGGTCCTGGCGCAGCATCGCCACGTCACCGCCGGGCGCCCGGCTCGTCTGCGGCCAGCCGCCGACCCCGGTCAGCCCCCACAGCACCGTGAACCGCACCGGCGGGTACCGGCCCTGCGACCAGGCCTCCGGCACCCGTTCCGTGCCGGTGTACGCCGGGTCCAGCAGCCACCGCAGCCGGTCGAAGTCCGTCTCCCCGGAATGCCAGGACTCGGTGCGCCCCTCGCCGGCGGTCACGACCACCGCCACGTCGGGTTCCTCGGGAGCCGCCCGGTCCGTCGCCCGCGCCCCCGAGCCACCCGCCAGCACCGCCGCCGTCGTGGCCGCCGCCACACAGACCAGCCGCCGCATCACGCCCCCTCACCCGCCCTCTGTCGCACCCCGAGGTCCCCCGCCCCTTGTTACACCGCCGGGGACGGATCGGATCCCATCTGTTTCCGGCCAGTTCCGGATCGGGCCCGCGGACCTGAGAGAATGATGAGCATGGCCACAGACCGACCTCGCGTGCTCTCCGGAATCCAGCCCACCGCAGGCTCGTTCCACCTCGGGAACTACCTCGGCGCCGTCCGCCAGTGGGTGGCCCTGCAAGAGACCCACGACGCGTTCTACATGGTCGTCGACCTGCATGCGATCACGGTCCCGCAGGACCCGGCCGAGCTGCGCGCCAACACCCGGCTCGCCGCCGCCCAGCTGCTGGCCGCCGGCCTGGACCCGGAGCGGTGCACGCTCTTCGTCCAGAGCCACGTCCCCGAGCACGCCCAGCTCGCCTGGGTCATGAACTGTCTCACCGGCTTCGGTGAGGCGTCCCGGATGACCCAGTTCAAGGACAAGTCCGCCCGGCACGGAGCCGAGCGCACCTCCGTCGGGCTGTTCACCTATCCGGTGCTCCAGGTCGCCGACATCCTGCTCTACCAGGCCAACGAGGTGCCGGTCGGCGAGGACCAGCGGCAGCACATCGAGCTCACCCGTGACCTCGCCGAGCGCTTCAACGGACGCTACGGCGAGACCTTCACCATCCCCTCGGCGTACATCCTGAAGGAGACGGCGAAGATCTACGACCTCCAGGACCCGACGATCAAGATGAGCAAGTCGGCGTCCACGCCGAAGGGCCTGGTCAACCTGCTGGACGAGCCGAAGGCCACCGCGAAGAAGGTCAAGAGCGCGGTCACCGACACCGACACCGTCGTCCGCTTCGACCCGGAGACCAAGCCCGGCGTCAGCAACCTCCTGACGATCTACTCGACGCTCACCGGCACGGGCGTCGCCGAACTGGAGGAGAAGTACGCCGGCAAGGGCTACGGTGCGCTCAAGACGGACCTCGCCGAGGTCGTGGTCGACTTCGTGACGCCGTTCAAGGAGCAGACCCAGCAGTACCTGGACGACCCGGAGACCCTGGACTCGATCCTGGCCAAGGGAGCGGAGAAGGCGCGCACGGTCGCCGCGGAGACCCTCTCCCGGGCGTACGAGAGGGTGGGCTTCCTGCCCGCCAAGCACTGAGGCGCACCACCGCACACACGCCCCCGGGGGACAGAGCGCCGCACATCACTGTGCCTGCGCCTGCCCTCGGGACGGCCGGGGACGTACAGTCGATAGCCGGACGGCTGAGAACGAAACAGACAACTCACCCGACACGACGACAGGAGACGACGTGGGGACCGTAACGATCGGCGTGTCGATCGCGGTCCCGGAGCCCCACGGCAGCCTGCTCCAGCAGCGGCGCGCGGGCTTCGGCGACGCCGCGGCTCACGGCATCCCCACGCACGTCACCCTGCTGCCGCCGACCGAGGTGGACACCGCCGAGCTGGCGGCCGTCGAGGCGCATCTCACGGAGGTGGCCGCGGCCGGCCGGCCCTTCGTGATGCGGCTGTCCGGGACGGACACCTTCCGGCCGCTGTCGCCGGTGGTGTACGTCCGGGTCGTCGAGGGTGCCGAGGCCTGCACCCGGCTCCAGGAACGGGTCCGTGAGGGCTCGGGACCGGTGGCACGCGCACTCCAGTTCCCCTACCACCCGCATGTCACGGTGGCGCACGGCATCGACGAGGCGGCGATGGACCGCGCCCTCCACGAACTCGCCGGCTACCGGGCCGAGTGGTGGTGCACCGGCTTCGCCCTGCACGAGCAGGGGCCGGACGGAGTCTGGCGCAAGCTGCGGGAGTTCGCCTTCGGCGGCTCCACGGTGGTGCCCCCGCAGGCGGCCCCGGTGGACAGCGGCACGCTGCCCGCGCGGTAGAGGGCGGCGGACCGAGGGGCTCGGGGCAGCAGCCCTGCAAGGGCGGCAGGGCCCCGCAAGGGCAGCAGGGGCCCTACAAGGGCAGCCGCCGGTACAGCGCCCGCGGCAGGTGCCGCAGCACCGCCGCCACCGGCCGGAGGACCCCCGGCACCCACACGGTCTCCGAGCGCCGCCGCAGCCCCAGCTCGACGGCCGTGGCGACCTCCTCCGGCGTGCTCGCGAACGGCGGCACCGGCCGCCCGGCCGTCGCCGCCGACCGCACGAAACCGGGGCGTACGGCCATCACATGCACGCCCGTGCCGTACAGCGCGTCGCCCAGACCCTGCGTGAAGGTGTCCAGCGCGGCCTTGCTGGAGCCGTAGATGAAGTCCGTGCGGCGGGCCCGCTCGCCGGAGACCGAGGAGAGCACGACGAGCGAGCCGTGCCCCTGGTTCTGCAGCTCCCGCGCGGCCACCAGGCCCGAGGACACCGCTCCGGTGTAGTTGGTCTGCGCGACCCGCACCGCGTTCAGCGGCTCCCGTTCGTCGTAGGCCTGGTCGCCGAGGACGCCGAAGGCCAGCAGGACCATGTCGATGTCGCCCTCGGCGAACACCTTGCCGAGCGCCTCCTCGTGGGACGCGGGATCGAGCGCGTCGAAGGCGACGGTGCGTACGTCCGCGCCCAGGGAGCGCAGGTGCCCGGCGGCCTCCTCCAGGGCGGGCGAGGGCCGGCCCGCCAGCCACACCGTGCGGGTGCGGCGTGCGACGAGCCGGCGCGCCACGGCCAGCGCGATCCCGGATGTGCCGCCGAGGACGAGCAGGGAGCCGGGGAGCGGGGAGAGCCGGAGCAGACGGGTGGGACCGGAGGCATCCTTCACGGCAGACGACTGTATCGTCCGCTTATGGACCTTCTGTCGTAGAAACGCGGTGTTGACGGCGGCCAGGAGCGGGCACATGTCGGATCATGGACTGGCTGAAGAACCTCCCCGTCGTCGGCCCCTGGGTGGCGCGGCTGATGCTCACGCACGCCTGGCGGTCGTACGAGCGTCTGGACCGCGTGAAGTGGACGCGGCTGGCCGCCGCCATGACGTTCGTCAGCTTCGTCGCGCTCTTCCCGCTGCTGACGCTCGCCGCCGCGCTCGGCGCCGCCACGCTCAGCGCCGAGCAGCAGGGCACGCTGGAGCACAAGATCACCGAGCAGTTCCCCGGCCTGGGCGAGCAACTGCACATCAGCTCCCTGGCGCAGAACGCGGGCACGGTCGGGGTCGTCGCGGGCGCCCTGCTGCTGTTCACCGGCATGGGCTGGGTCGGCCAGATGCGCGACTGCCTGCGCGCGGTCTGGGAACTGCCCGACGCCGAGGAGAACCCGATCCTGAACAAGCTGAAGGACGGCGGCATCCTCATCGGCCTCGGCGGCGCGGTGCTGGTCACCCTGGCCGTCTCCACGGTCGCCTCGGCCGCCGTCGGATGGCTCACCCGCCAGATCGGCCTGAGCGAACACGGCTGGGGCAGCGTCGTGTTGCAGGTCGTCGCCTTCCTCGTCGCCGTCGCCGCCGACTTCCTGGTGCTGCTGTACGTGCTCACCCTGCTGCCCGGCGTCGAACCGCCGCGCCGCCGGCTGCTGGTCGCCGCGCTGCTCGGAGCGGTCGGCTTCGAACTGCTGAAGCTGCTGCTCAGCGGCTACATCCAGGGCGTGGCGACGAAGAGCATGTACGGCGCGTTCGGCGTCCCCGTCGCCCTGCTGCTGTGGATCAACTTCACCGCCAAGCTCGTGCTGTACTGCGCCGCCTGGACGGCGACACGCGTCGAGCCGGTCCCGGACGGCGAGGGTACGGGCGGCGACGGGGAGGACGGGCCGGGGGACCGGCTCACGGACGGGGGCGGCGGCGCACCAGGTCCGGCAGCGGCCAGCGGCGGTTGACCAGATAGGCGCCGGCCGCGAGCAGCACCACGACTCCGCCGGCGATGCCCAGGGCGATCCCCATGCCGCTGGAGCCGCTTCTGACCGAGGCGCTCGCCACCGGCTTGGCCGACGAGCCGCCGGCCTGACCGCCGCCCGCCTGACCGGCCGAGGCCGTCGGGCTCGGCCGGGCGCTCGCGGACACGGCGCCCTTCGGCGGCACCAGTTCGCCCACCGGCCGCACCTTGCCGACCGCCTGGAAGCCCCAGTCGAAGAGCCTGGCGGTCTCCCGGTAGACCTCGTTGTGCTCCTTCTTCTCGGGGTTCATCACGGTCACCAGCAGGACGTGGCCGCCGCGTTCGGCGACACCGGTGAAGGTGGCGCCCGCGTTGGTGGTGTTGCCGTTCTTCACCCCCGCTATCCCCTGGTAGACGGAGAGGTCGTAGTCGCCGCTCAGCAGCCGGTCGGTGTTCTGGATCTCGAAGGAGGTCCGGGTCTTCTTGCCCTTCTTGTCCTTCTTCGTCTCGCCGGGGAACTTGGCCCGTACCGTCGAGCAGTACTCCCGGAAGTCCTTCTTCTGGAGCCCGGAGCGGGCGAACAGGGTCAGGTCGTACGCCGAGGAGACCTGGCGTGGGGCGTCGTAGCCGTCCGGGGACACCACATAGGTGTCGAGCGCCTGGAGCTCCTGGGCGTGCGCGTTCATGTCCGCGACGGTCTGGGAGACGCCCCCGTTCATCGCGGACAGCACGTGCACGGCGTCGTTGCCCGAGCGCAGGAAGACGCCCAGCCACAGGTCGTGGACCGTGTAGGTCTCGTTCTCCTTGATCCCGACCAGGCTGGAACCGGCGCCCATGCCGGCGAGGTCCTTCGGGGCGACCTTGTGCTCCTGCGTCCGGGGGAGCTTAGGCAGGAGGGTGTCGGCGAACAGCATCTTCAGGGTGCTGGCCGGTGGCAGCCGCCAGTGCGCGTTGTGCGCGGCCAGCACCTGGCCCGACTCGGCGTCGGCGACGATCCAGGAACGGGCCGTGAGGTCCTTGGGCAGGACCGGTACGCCACTGGCCAGGTCGACCTGCGTGCCGGCCTGGCCGAGGCGGGCGCCGCCCACCGTGGACATGTTCGCCGGGGGAGTCGCCGACGGGCTGGTCTTCGGGGCCGGAGCCGCCAGGGCGGCGGGCGCGGTCAGCGACGCGGACAACAGGGCGGCGGAAGCGACCAGAAGGGATCGCTTGACGGTCTTCTTGGGTGCGGGCACGGTCGGAAACGTACCTGCCGTGACCGGCGGCACCCCATCCGCCCTCCCACCCCGGGCCGGGAGCGAGGCGTCCGGCAGCGATACTGGACGTATGAAGCTCAGCCGCCCCCTCTCCTGGTTCCTGCTCGCCTTCGGGGTGTGGAGCTGGATCATCTGGGTCACTTTCGTCAAGAATCTCGTCAAGGACAGCAGCGGCCTGGCGTTCGACCACGGGGATCCCACGGCGTACTTCTGGGTGCACCTGGCGCTGGCCGTCGTCTCCTTCGTATTGGGGACGGTCATCGGGGTCGTCGGGTTGCGCGGACTGCGCGCACTGCGCCGGACGTCATAGCGTTCCGGACACGGAAGGGACGGGCGGCATGGTGGTCGTCTTCGTGCTCGGGGCACTGCTCGCCCTGACGGCCGTCGTGGCGGCCAACTGGTATGTGTGGCGCCGTCTGTTCCGCGACACGACCGCCGGACCGGGCCGGTCGCGGCGCGTGGGCGCGCTGCTGATCGCGGGCGGCTGGGCGCTGGCGGTGGCCGCCCTCGTGACCGAGCGCGCCGGAGCGCCCTTCTGGCTCCAGCGCACCCTCGCCTGGCCGGGCTTCCTGTGGCTCGCCCTGTCGATCTACCTGCTGCTGGCCCTGCTGGCGGGCGAGGCCGTACGCCCCCTGCTGCGCCGGCTCACGGCCCGTCGCTCCGGGGCGGGCCGGACGGGCAACGGGATCGGCCCCGGCGTGGGCGACGGGATCGGCCCCGGCGTGGGCGACGGGATCAGTCCTGGCGAGGGCGACGGGATCAGTCCTGGCGAGGGCGACGCGGCCCTCGTCGAGGAATCCGTCGGAGAACCCGCCACGGCACCCGTCTCCAGCCCCGCCCCGCTGACCACCACCGCCGGCGCCCCTCTCGTCTGCGCCGCCCTCACGTCCGCTCCCGCCCCCGTCTCCGCCCTCAGCCCCACCCGGCGCCTCTTCGTCTCCCGTGTCCTGGCCGGCGCCGCCGCCACCGCTGCCGTGGGGACCGTGGGGTACGGGACGTACGGGGTGCTGCGGGGACCCGGGGTGAAGCGGGTCACCGTGCCGCTCGCGAAGCTCCCGCGGTCGGCGGACGGTTTCCGGATCGCGGTGGTCAGCGACATCCACCTGGGGCCGATCCTCGGCCGGGGCTTCGCGCAGAAGGTGGTCGACACCGTCAACGCCACCCGGCCCGACCTCATCGCGGTGGTCGGCGACCTGGTGGACGGCAGCGTCAAGGACCTCGGACCGGCCGCGGCCCCGCTCGCGCGGCTCAGGGCGCGGCACGGGGCGTACTTCGTGACCGGCAACCACGAGTACTTCTCCGGCGCCGAGCAGTGGGTGGAGGAGGTGCGGCGGCTCGGCCTGCACCCCCTGGAGAACGCGCGCACCGAGCTGCCCGGCTTCGACCTGGCCGGCGTCAACGACGTACAGGGCGAGAGCCAGGGGCAGGGCCCCGACTTCGACCGCGCGCTCGGCGACCGGGACCCCCTGCGCGCGTGTGTGCTCCTGGCCCACCAGCCGGTGCAGATCCACGAGGCGGTCCGGCACGGGGTCGACCTCCAGCTGTCCGGTCACACCCACGGCGGTCAGCTCTGGCCGGGCAGCCTCATCGCGGCCGCCGCCAACCCGACCGTCGCCGGCCTGGAGCGGTACGGCGACACCCAGTTGTACGTCAGCCGGGGAGCCGGGGCGTGGGGACCGCCGACGCGCGTGGGCGCCCCGTCCGACATCACCGTCATCCAGCTGGCCTCCCCGCAGGCGTGACAAGGACGACCGGAAAAGCGGATGAAAGGGTGTAATTCCCTCAACTCAAGGGGTTGGCTGAGAAGTTCCTGTGAAACAAACTGAAAACACTTCTTCATAACGTCTTTTCATCCTCTCCAGAACCCTCTTCCTCGAGGTGAAACACCTGTGATTAGGTGTCCGCGCCACTCAGGGGTGTGGCATATGCACAGCGGCCCGCGGAGGGCCTGGGGAGGGCATCACCGATGCGATCGGTTCGCATGCGGATTCTGTTGGCGCTGCTGGTCCTGGCCATCGTGGGCGTGGGCGGCTGGCAACTGCTTCCGTCGCAGGGCGGCAAGGACAAGACGATCATCGTCGGGACGACGGACGCCGTCACCTCGCTCGACCCGGCCGGCGCCTACGACGCCGGATCCTGGGCCCTGTACAGCAACCTGTTCCAGTCCCTGCTGACCTTCGATCCGAACGGTGCCACCCCCGTCCCGGACGCGGCCAAGAGCTGCGCCTTCGCGGGCGGCGGACTGCGCACCTACCGCTGCGAGCTGCGCTCGGGGCTGAAGTTCCCGAGCGGCCGGGCGATGACCGCCGAGGACGTGAAGTACTCCTTCGACCGGGTCAAGAAGATCAAGTCCGACGTCGGTCCGGCACCGCTGTTCTCCACGCTCGGCTCGGTGGACGCCGAAGGGATGGTCGTCACCTTCCATCTGTCCACGCCGGACGCCACGTTCCCCTTCAAGGTCGCCACCGGAGCCGGCTCCATCGTCGACCACACCCGCTACCCGATGGACGCGCTGCGCACGGGCAACCAGGTCGACGGCACCGGACCGTACCGCCTGACGGGCTACACCAAGGACAAGAGCGCCGAGCTGAAGCCGAACGGCTCCTACGAGGGCGCGGTCGACGGCACCGGGTACCCCATCGACCTGCGCTACTACCCGCAGGCCAGTGCGCTCGACAAGGCCTGGCAGGACAAGCAGATCGAGGTCGCCACGCGCACGCTGCCGCCCAAGGTGCTCGCCGCGCTCAACCCGAGCGACCCCGACCAGCGCGTGTTGGAGTCCGACAGCTCCGAGACCCGCAACCTCTACCTCAACACGCGTTCCTCCTCGCCGCTGCACGACGTCCGCGTCCGCCGCGCCATCGCCTGGCTGATCAACCGCGAGCAGCTGGCCGGCAGCGTGTACGACGGGACGGTGGACGCGCTGTACTCCCTCGTCCCGGCGGGCATCACCGGCCACACCACCTCGTTCTTCGACACCTATCCGGCCCAGGACGCCAAGAAGGCGCGGAAGCTGCTCACCGAGGCCGGCGTGTCGATCCCGGTGCGCTTCACCTACGGCTACGGCGAGGGGCGCGGCGCGGGCGCCGAGGAGGCCATGGAGATCAAGCGGCAGCTGGAGGCGAGCGGCCTGTTCAAGGTCGACGTCAAGGGCTACGAGTGGACCGACTTCCAAAAGCGCTGGGCGGGCGGCAAGCTCGACGCGTACGCGGTCGGCTGGGTGCCCGACTACCCGGACCCGGACACCTTCGCCGGCCCGCTCGTCGGCACCGGCTCCAGCATGAACACCGGCTACAGCAGCAAGGCCGTCGACCGCCTCATCACGGACAGCCAGCAGTACGCCGACCGCAGCCGGGTCGCCGTGGACTTCCGCAACCTCCAGGCGGAAGTGGCGCAGGACGTGCCGCTGATCCCGCTGTGGCAGCAGAAGGAGTACGTCGTCTCCATCGAGGACGTCGGCGGCGGCCAGTACCTCTCGGACGGCACGGGCGTGTTCCGGCTGTGGAAGCTGGGGCGGCTCTGAGGCAGGGGCCGGTCAACCCGCCTTCCTCTTTCCGGCTTTGAGGATCGCATCGACGTCGAGGGCGACCTTGGCGCCGATGGAGTCGGGGAGGGTGACAACTTCGCCGGGGGCGTGCGGGCGGTGGTTCTTGTACGTGTCCCCGGCAGGTTCCGTGAGTACGTGCAGGCGCTGGTGTCTACGGTCCACGATGACGTAGACAGGGACCTTCGCCTCGGCGTATGCGGTGACCTTCGTGCGCAGGTCGGTTCGGTAGTTGCTCGAGGTGACCTCCAGCACCAGGCGGAAGCAGACGGGCTCGTAGCAGTTGTTCTCGACGTAGTGGTCCTCGTAGTCGGCGTCGACCACCGAGA
>NZ_JBEXZD010000168.1:0-12151 GCF_040628575.1 Streptomyces sp. NPDC006393 | reverse complement strand
TTGGTCCGGGAAACTGTCATGGAAATGGACCATACTCCGGTGCCACCGGGTGCGTAGCGTTACCGGCATGAGCACGGACAAAGCATATGAAAATCCGCATCGCCTCCGCGAGCACACGCGCCGTCTGGACCGGGCGAAGCTCGACAGTCGACGGCCCGTTGGCCGTGCCGCACCCCGGCCACGACAAGGTGGCCCGTCGGACCACGTCTGAACGGGCCGAGACCCCGGGATCACCGCCGCAGCCACCGTCGGAGGCAGGGTGAATGGGCTGCGGCCTGCCGTGCCTCGTGGCTCGATCGCTCCTGCTCCGGACCCATCCATCCACCAGACCGCCGTGCAGTTGGGGGACCGCATCACCGGGGGACACAGAAGGGAAGAGCAATGGGCAGTTCCGCAGAGACAGCAGTCTCCGAGGGACGGACGGCCATCGAGAAAGTCTGCCCAGCGATCGCTCTCCTCGACGCGCAGGGGACGGTGATCGGATGGTCGCAGTCCGCTCAGCGGCTCATGGGCTACTCGGCCGCGGAGGTGGTGGGGCGGTCCGGCGGTGTCCTGTTGGTGGACGCCGGCGACCGGGAAAAGGCTTCACAAGCCGCACAGGAGAGCACCCTCCACGGCCGCTGGTCCGACCTCGCGCAGGTGCGACACCGCGACGGCCGCAGCCTCGACGTGCGCCTGTGCGTGTCATCGCTGTCCGGTCAGGACGGCCCGGAGTGGTGGGTGGTCTGTGCGACCGAGAAGGCCTCGCTTCCCGTGTGGCCGGCCGAGTCCACAGTGGCGGAGCCGCTCCTGGCCACGCTGCCGCCGCCGAGCCGCCTGCCGATCGGTGTCGTCGTACGGGACAGGCACCTGCGCTGCATCCGGGTGAACGACACCCAGGGCTCCCAGGACGGCATCCCTCCGTCGAGACGGCTGGGCCGCAGGCTGACGGAGGCGGCGCCCGGGACGGAGACCGGGACGCTGGAGGCGGTGATGCACCAGGTGCTGGAGAGCGGCGACCCGGCGATCAACGTGGACTACCAGGCCTTCCAGCCGGCGAATGCGCGAGGCAACCGCATATTGACAGCGTCCTACTTCCGCCTGGACGACGCGCAGGGTCACGCGCTGGGCGTATGCGTCGTGAGCGTGGACGTCACCGACAGCCGACGGGCGCGAGAACGTCTGGCGATACTCGGCGAGGCCAGCAGGCGCATCGGCACCACTTTGGACGTCATGCGGACCGGGCAGGAACTGGCCGACCTCGCCGTCCCGTTCCTCGCGGACTATGCCACCGTCGACCTGGCGGATTCCGTCCCACGCGGCGAGGAGCCCTTGACCCATCTCGGCACACAGGGCGGATGCGTCCCCGTCTTCCGCCGCGCGGGCCTGGCCTCGATCCACCCGGGAACGCCGGAGCCCCGGTGCGCACCAGGAGAGCCGGTCTTCGTCCCGCCCACTTCCCCCGTCATCGGTGTCCTGCGATCCGGGAAATCCCACTTCGAGCCCACACTGGACGCATCCCCGGGCACATGGCTGGACCACCACGACGCGGCGCGGGCGGAGAAACTCCGCGAGCACGCCATGCACTCGTTGATGGTCATCCCGATCCACGCCCGGGGCGCAGTGCTGGGCGTGGCGGTCTTCGTGCGGACGAAGGACCCCAGGCCCTTCGAGGAGGACGACCTGCTCTTGGCCGAGGAACTCGTCAGCTGGACAGCGCTCGCCCTGGACAACGCCCGCCAGTACGTGCGCGAACGCTCCGCGGCTCTCGCCCTGCAGCGGCTGCTGCTCCCCCACCGCGCCACGGGTGGCTCCGCCGCTGAGGTGGCCTGGCGCTACCTGCCTGCCGACAGCCACCACGGCATCGGGGGTGACTGGTTCGACGTGATCCCCCTCTTCGGCACCCGCGTCGCCCTGGTCGTCGGCGACGTGGTCGGGCACGGCATCAACGCGGCGGCGAAGATGGGCCAGCTCCGCACCGCCATGCGCACCCTCGCCGACATGGACATGCCTCCGGACGAAGTACTGTCCCGCCTCGACGAGCAGGTCATCCGCCTCACCGAGGCGGAAGCCGACCCCCGGCTCCCGCCCACCAGCACGATCGCCGCCACATGCCTGTACGCCGTCTACGACCCGGTCACCCGCACCTGCACCATGGCGCGGGCCGGCCACCCCCCGCCCGCGATCATCGACCCGTACGGCCACGTCACCTTCCCCGACCTGCCCACCGGAGCACCGCTCGGCCTCGGACTGGTCCCCTTCGAGTCCGTGACTGTGGAACTCGCCGAAGGAAGCGTGCTCGCCCTCTACACCGACGGTCTGATCGAGGCCCGCGACCAGGACCTCAGCGCCGGCATGGACCGGTTGCGCGCGGCCCTCGCACGGCCCGACCTCACATTGGACGATCTGTGCTCGTCCACGGTGGACACACTGCGGGCCGAGCCGCCGAGCGACGATGTCACTCTGCTTCTCGCACGGACCCGCTCGCTGAGCACAGACCAGGTTGCCTTCTGGCGGTTCCCCAGCGACCCCGCCGTCGTCAGCCGTGCCCGAACTCTCGCTGCCGGGCAGTTGACCCAGTGGGGGCTGGAAAGCCTGGCCGAGTCCACAGAGCTGATCGTCAGCGAACTCCTCACCAACGCCATCATCCACGGCAACGGCAACGGCACCTGCAACGGCGACTGCGACAGCGACAGCGACAGCGACAGCGACAGCGACAGCGACCGTACGATCGGCCTGCGCCTGATCCGGCACGAGGTGCTGACCTGCGAAGTCTCCGACACCAGCCACAGCCACCCGCTCGTGCGTGACCCCCGCGCCGGCGACGAACACGGCCGCGGCCTCTTGCTCGTGACCCAACTTTCCCAGCGATGGGGAACCCGCCACATGCCGGACGGCAAACTCATCTGGGCTGATCAGCAACTGCCAGGCCGCGCATGAAATCACCCGTCCGCCCGACTCGAGCGCTTGGAGGCCGGTGCCCGTGTCCCGAGAAGGAAGACCGACAACTCGTACGCACATTCATTGCCGTGCGCGCCGAACCCGGGAGAACAATGCAGAGCAGACTGCCTTTGAGGGCGACCAGGGCACCGAGCGGATGCCGGGACTGCCGATGGGTGACCCTGTCGTCCGTGCCGATCGTGGCGGTTCCGGTGGGCGACTGGTTCCTGCCGCCGGACATCCACCTCGCCCATCTGCTGGTCCTCCCGCTCGCGGTAGCCGCCGCCTTCGCCGACACCCGCCGTACTGCCGTCACCGCTCTGCTCGCCCTGACGGCACTCGTCGTCGCGGGAGCCGAGCGAAGCGTGCTGACCACCGAGAACGTACTCGTGCAGATGCTGTCCCTGGTGCTGTTCTCGGTGCTGCTCCTGATCGCCACCAGCCTGCGCGAGCAGCATCAGCGCCAGCTGGCCGTCGTGCGCCAGGTCTCGGAAGCCGCCCAGTCGGTGCTGCTGCGGCCGCTGCCGCGACGCGCGGGGGCGGTGTCCCTGGCGTCGACGTACGTGGCCGCCGAGGCCGAAGCCCGTATCGGTGGAGACCTGTACGCACTGGTCCGCACGCCTGGCGCCACCCGGCTGATCATCGGGGATGCGCGCGGCAAGGGGCTCGGGGCCATCGGGGACATCGAGACCGTCCTCGGTGCCTTCCGCTTCAACGCGCACCGGCACTCCACACTGTCCGGGCTCGCGTCCACCCTGGAGTCCGATGTGCGCTGGGGCCTGGGCCAGACGCACCCCGGGGATCGTGACGAATGGCCCGGTGAACGCTTCGTCACGGCGGCCCTGCTGGAGATCGCGGACGACGAGCCCTGTGCCCGTATGATCAGCTTCGGCCATCTGCCCCCGCTCCTGCTGCACGGGGGGCACGTCACGCCACTGGAAGTCAGCGCCCCCGCTCCCCCGCTGGGTCTTGGCGCCCTGACGGAGACCGACTACGTCCCCTTGACCTTCCGTTTCGCCGCGGGCGACCGGCTGGTGCTGTACACGGACGGAGTCACCGAGGCCCGGGACCGCACGGGCGGCTTCTATCCCCTCGTGGAGCGGGTGACGGCTTGGGCCGATCAGCGTCCGGATGCGCTCGTGCGCAGGATCGGCGCGGACCTGCGGGCGCATACGGGCGGGCCGCTCGCCGACGACATGGCCCTGATCGTGCTACAGCGCGAGGAGGCGCCCGTCCGCGCCCGGATCTCCGAGAACCGGTGGGCTTCGTGACGACGGTGCGGCCCGTGCTTGAGGAAAAGGGGCGGAGGCAAAAGTGGCGGAGGAAAAGTCGCGACCGTGCCAGGCGCTCCCGGGCCCGGCGGGCTGTTCCCTGCCGGGCCGGCAAGGCACGGGTGCCGGTCTTTCTCAGCTCACCGTCGAGATCGAACCGACATGCCCTTACTTTGTAAGGGAGGCCCGACTTTGCCATCGTTGGTGTTATGCGTGTGCCGTTCTCGGTCACTCGCTTCGATCCGGAGGAACGGCGGGCCAGGCTCCGTGGCCATCCGACGCACAGCGCTCGCATCACGCCCGGTGCCGCTCCATCGGTGTGCCCACCGGAGGCCGGGGTTGCAGCGTGCAGACCGCGGCACCGCCCAGCCCTCGCATCCGACCCGCAATGGCCCCAGACCGACGACGTCGAGTGTCTCGGGCGAATGCCCATCCGTTCCAGGACTGCTCATGACCACACCGGCACCGGCTGACAAGAACGGTCATGCTTCCCCACGCCACCCGGAAGCCAGTGAACCGTCCCGCACGGACCCCCGGGACAACCGGGCTCCCACCCCGCGCCCGCCACTGTTCAGAACACGGGTCTCCGCGGGCGGTCGACTGCTGTTCCTTTCCGCGGCACTACTCACGGCCACTGGCTTCATCGGTCACGCAATGGGCTGGATCCTTTTGACGACGACCTTGGGGCCGACTGCGTACCTCCTGCTGGCGCGCCCCGACAGAACAGGTCCCCGAGTGAAAGACGCGGTGCTGGGGCACGCGTCAGCAACCGCCTGTGGACTTGCCTGCCTTGCCGCCTTCGGGCTGTGGAACCAGCCCTCGGGGCTGGAACAGCACCACGACACCCTGCCGCAGATCGGCGCACAGGCAGTCGCCGTCGGGGTGACGCTGCTGGTCCTCACGCTGCTCTGTGCCCACCACCCCCCGGCCGCTGCCACCAGCCTGCTCATCACCTCCGGCATCACCCGCCCCGGGCCTCTTCTGTACGGCATGCTCATCGGCCTCGCCATCGTGATCTGCGGCTCGGCCCTCCTGGCGAAGACTCGGTGGCACCGTACGCACATCCGCCCTGGCCTCTTCGAGTCCAGCCGGCCGCGCTGACACTGGGCCGTACCCGGAGGCGACCGACGATCATTCGCGTGCGCCGTCTTCTTCTCCGCTTGCACCGGCCGTGACCCTGCTCCCGGCTGACCCACGCATTGCCCTGGTTCGGGTCGGTGAGGGGGATGTTCTCGTCATGAGCGGCAGGGCGAGCGACCTGCTGTGCGGCGGATACTGTGATTGAAGGACGATGAGGTCATATCGCTCGACGATGGTCAGGGAGCGGCACGTGGACGCCTCGGACGAACTTCTTCAGAGGGATACACCGTCGGCTCTTCTGACCCTGGATGGTGTCATCCGCTCCCTCAACGCCGCGATGGCCGCGGCACTGGGCAGGCCGTGGGAGCAGTGCGTGGGTCATCGCTTCGTTGATCTGCTCTCCGAGGATCAGCGCATCCCGGCAGAGAGCCTGCTGGCACACGGGGCCACGACGAAGAGGCTTGCGATGCGTGTGCTGGAATTTCCCGGCACGGGCACGGCGTCCGTGGTCTGCCTCGTCGAGGCGCGACCGGTGACGGATCCCTCGAGCGGCGAGCGGCTTGTGTGGCTGCATTCGTTGGACGCGAGACACGACCTCGGTGGTCTGCTGATCCCGTTCCAGCTTGCGGCGAAGGATGCCGGCCTCGGCCTCTGGATGTGTTCCCCCGATGAGCACCAGGTGGAGTCCCTGGGTGGCGCACCCGCCCTGGCCACGCTCTTCCCGCAGGCGTCGGTGCCCCTGTCCGAGCTGATCAGGCGAGTGCACCCTGATGACCGGAGGGACGTGCGGCGGCTTGTCCACTCGTCCGCCGCCCAGTCCCCATGGATCAGGTCGCGGTTCCTCACCGAGCACGATGGCTGGCGTGTTCTCGCAGGCCAGACCCGCCGGATCCAGTTGGGATACGGCGGCCCCGAACGGGTCGTCGCGGTGATCCGCGACGACACCCAGTCGGAGGCAGACCGCCAGGCGATGCTGGCCGAGGTGAACGCGGAGCGGGAGCGCGCCGACTGGATCACCGCGTTCTCCTCCGCGCTGTTCACCGCCGCCACCGAGCAGGAGCTGCAACAGGTTGTCCTGGCCCGGCTCGCGGCGGCCGTCGGAGGTTGCGGCGCACTCTTCGCCGTCGTCGACGATGGGCGCTTGCGCGTCTCCTCGGATGCCGGGATTCCCACGTGGGAGGCTGATGCTCTGCACGGCCTGTCGCTGGATGAGGACCGGCCGTTGCCCTGCGTGATCCGTACCGGTCAGGCGCAGTTCTTCCCCAACCACGAGGAGCTTGTCCGCCGTTGGCTGCATGACGACGGTCTGCCCGCGCCGCACCCCGTCGCCGGCACCGCCTTGTCGATCACCCCCCTCAGCCCGGCGGGTGACCAGCCGCTCGGAGCCTGGGTGGTGACGTACGAGAGTGAGCACCCCCCGTCCTCGGAGAAGCTCGCCCTCATGACGGCTCTGGCCGAATTGGCTGGCCAGGCACTGAGGCGCATCAGGTTGCAACAAGCCCACGTCGAGCTGTCCACGGCGCTCCAACAGAGCATGCTCCCGATGCTGCCGGAGCACCTCCCAGGCCTGGAGATCGCTGCCCGCTATCAGCCCAGCCGGGACGGGCTGGACATCGGCGGAGACTGGTATGACGCGTTCTTCCTGCCCGACGGTGCCGTCGCACTGGAGATCGGCGACGCCCAAGGGCACGACGTGGATGCCGCGGTGTTCATGGGCCAGGTGCGCTCGTCCATGCGCGCGATCGCCGCCCACGAGCCTGAGCCGGGAACGGTGCTGACCCGTACCAACGAGTTGCTCGTCGCGATGGACGCGCCACGCTTCGCAAGCTGCACCCTGCTGCACCTCGATCCGCATGACGGGCAGGTCATCGGCACCAGCGCGGGCCATGTGCCACTGCTCCACGCACGCGACGACGGCAGCCACACCATCCGCGCACTTCCCGCCGGGCCGGTCCTGGGAATCGTCCCCGGCACCGAGTACCCCGAGGAGACCTTCACTCTGGAAGAGGGCACCGCGCTGGTCATGGTCACCGATGGTGTGGTCGAAGGGCCCGGCCTTCCCCTGGAAGCCGGACTGGAGCGAGCGGGAGCGCTGGCCGGCCGAGCCCTCCAGGACCGGCTCGGCGTCGAGGCGACCGCAGACCGAATACTCGACGCGGTGGCCGCGGTGGACCATCTCGACGACGTGGCCGTGCTGGTCATCCGGCGCGCATGAGACTCGATGCCCCTTCCTGGGCATGAAGCCGCCCTCCATGCCGTGCTCCGTCACGTGGTGACGGAGGCGCGTTGGCGGGCGGCGCGGACTGCGGCGGTGAGGCTGGTGAGGTCGTAGGCGCCGTGGTGTCTGCGGCCGTTGATGAAGAAGGTGGGGGTTCCGGCCACGCTGCTGAGGTCGGCTGAATCGACGTTCTCGGCGATGCGGGTCGCGCCGGTGTGGGCGCGCATGTCTCGTTCGAAGCGCTCGACGTCCAGTCCGATGGCGGCCGCGTGGGCGTGCAGGTCTTCGATGCGGAGGGCTTCTTGATGGCTGAGCAGCAGGTCGTGCATGTCCCAGAAGCGGCCCTGCCGTGCGGCTGCCTCGGAGGCCTCGGCAGCGAGTTGGGCGTGGATGTGCACGTCGGTGAGGGGGAGGTGCCGCCATACGTAACGCACGTCTCCGGAGTCGGCGAGGAGTTCACGGACGACGGGCTCGGCCTGCCCGCAGTAGGGGCATTCGTAGTCGCCGTATTCCACGACGGTCACGGGGGCCCGGTGTGGCCCTCGGATGTGATCGCGGTCGGGATCGACGGGCACGGCCAGATCGACGATCGTCTCCGCCTTGCCGAGCAGTGCCCGCAGCCGCTGGGCAGGCGGCAGAAGACTGATCGCCGCGGTGACGAGCCGGGCCGCCAGGAAGGAGCAGATCAGCGTGGCGAGGATGCCGATCTTCGCCTCGTCGAGGCGTGCGCCGTGGAAGGCGAGGGTCGCGATGAGCAGCGAGACGGTGAACCCGATCCCGCACAGCGTCCCGCCGGCGGTCGCGGCTCCCCAGCCGACCGGGAGGCGCAGCCGCCCGCGGGAGACGAGCGTGGCGAGTGCGCAGGCCCCGACGATACCCAGGGGCTTGCCCAGGACGTAGGCGATGAGGATGCCCAGGGTGACGGGCGAGGTGAAGGCTCGTGTCAGTTGGCCTTCGCTGATCTCGATCCCGGCGTTGGCCAGGGCGAACAGCGGGACGACCACGTAGCTGGTCCAGGGATGGTAGATCCGTTGCAGGCGGTCGTTGGGGGAGATGGCCGAGGCGATGCCGGCGTGGACGTACCGCTCCAGTTCCGGGGTGGGCTGCTCACGGAAGAGCCGGAACAGGCCGCTCGCGTGTTCCAGGTCGGCGCGCGAGGCGGGATATGCGTAGGTGAGCAGTCCCAGGGCGAGACCGATCACGACCGGGTCCACACCCGACTCGAGCAGGGCGACCCAGGCGACGACGCCCAGCAGCGCGTACACGCTGCCGTGGCGTACGCCGAGCCGTCGTACGACGAGGACGAGTGCGAGGACGGCGATGGCGACGACGAGTGCGGGCACGGTGATGCGGTCGCTGTAGGCGACGGCGATGACGCCGAGAGCCAGAAAGTCATCGACCACGGTCAGCAAGAGGATGAACACCCGCAGGCCTGGCGGCATACCGCGGCCGACGACGGCCAGCACGCCCAGGGCGAACGCGGTGTCGGTGGACATCGCGGCACCCCAGCCCTGCTCGCTGCCGTGGCCGGAGTTGATGGCGAGGTAGAGGGCGATGGGCACGATCATCCCGCTGAGTCCCGCCACGAGCGGCATCGCGAGCCTCTTGCGCTCGCGTAGCTCCCCCATGTCGAACTCGCGGCGGGCCTCCAGACCCACGACAAAGAAGAAGAACGTCATCAGGCCGCTGTTGACCCACTCGCGCAGGCCGAGCGAGATCCCGTACGTTCCGAAACGGACAGACAGGTGAGTGTGCCAGAACGACGTGTATGCCGATGGTGCCGCGTTGGCCCAGACGAGTGCGGTGACCACGGCGGCGACCAGGATGGCCGCGCTGCCGGTCTCGGTGTGCAGGAAGGCACGCAGCGGGGAACGCGAACTGCTGTCGCACACCGTCTGGCCTGTGTAAGTGTCTGCTTCACGGGACATGACTCAGATTCTCGTCCGAGGCGTGGCCACGGGCCCGCGGCCGGAGAGCCGGTGTGTCGGCCGGAGCGGTCGACAGCCAGGCGGGCTCTGCTGTCATGGTGGCGGCAGCGGCCGAGTTCGCGGGCACATCACCGGCACGGCCCAGGCACTGGACAGGCGGCCCGGCATACGCCGCGCCCGCCGCGTGATGCACCGGCCGGCGGACCCGGAGACGCCGATCACCGCCGCCGTGAAGGACCCGGCCCGGCCTCGGTGCACAGGGGCTACGCCCTGCTCGCCGACCTCCCTGTCACCACCGCTGCTCTCCCGGTCCGGCTCCGGTCATGATCGGGCGGACGAGGGCTGGAGCGCGGCGAGTTCGCCCAGAACACGGGCCGCTGGTGCCGGGTCGACCAGCCACTTCAGATGGCTGCTGGTGAGTGTACGGACGTCGTAGGGGTTCTCCGGTGTCAGTGCGTCGCCTTCGCGGATCATGCGGTCCTGCATGGCGAGCGGCAAGCTCGTGTCCTCGGTCAGCCGGATGTACGTCTTGGGGATCCGTCCCCAGGTGTCGGCCTGTGCGCGGTCGTCGGGTGTGCCGACGTCGAGGTTCTCGTCGGGCTGGAAGGTGTTGAGCAAGACCATGAGCTCCTCGTTCGTCCCGTCAGCGAGGAAGGCGGCCTTGAAGGCCGAGAGGACGCCGGGGTCGGCGGTGCGGAAGTTGGAGCGCAGCAGCCCGAGTTCGGCCGGGTCGCCCACCATCGCCGAGACCAGTCCTGTGGCGTCGACCGTGGCCATCTCGGCCTCGGCGTAGTAGGCGCTGACGTCGAGGTTCACGGGGCACCAGGCGGAGACGTAGACGATGCGGTCGATCAGGTCGGGCCGCTGGTTGGCCGCGACGGTGGCCGTCATACCGCCGCGGCTGTGGGAGACGAGGATGACGGGCCCGTTCTGCTTGGCCCGCTCGAGTATCCCGATGAGGTGCGCGGCGTTGTCGGCGAGTGTGACGCCCTTGATGGCCCCGGGCGCGGTCGCGAGCCCCTCGATGTCCTGCGGCGCCTGGTAGGCGTGCGGGTACGTCGCGGCAAATCCGTGCCCTGGAAGGTCGACGGCGACGGAGCGGTGCCCGAGGAGACCGAGTTCGGCTTGGAGCGGCGCGAAGGAGAAGGAGTTCGCGAAAGCTCCGTGAACCAGTACGAATGTCGGTTGCATCTGTCTGCTCACTTTCTGGTCTCTACAGCATCGGCGGCACGCGCATCGCCCGTTCCGGCGCCGCCAACCGCCTCGCGGCCAAGGCCGGGAACGAGTCGTCGTCCCGCGGCGCACCATCCGCGCCGCGGAGGCGATTTCGTGCATACAAGTGCCAGTGGCTGAGCGGGGAGTGATGAGGGCGGCTCATGAACAGCTGCCCGCCATCCGTTGTTTCACAGTACTCTTCGAAAGATCATCGGCACTACTCGCACGAGTCCTTCGGCTTGTGCGCGTAAGCACTGGTGACGAGCAGCGGCGACAGCCGTCCCCACGATCCAGGCAGCGTCACCCGTAGTGGCGACGGCGGTGATCATGTAGAGCTCCACCGGGGTCACCGGCAGGAAGGCCGAAGCGGCGCCGACCAGCAGCGTGGTCACATACTCCGCGATCATGGTGCATCCGGCACGTGGGGATCGGGCAGGCACAGCAGCGCCAAGAGGGCCCTGATCTGCTACCGGCTCCTTTGTCGATCAGGACAGTCTTAGGGTCCCAGGCAGGATGGCTAGGCAACAGGAGGTCTCAGGGATGCTCGTGTCGTGGACAGCAACGGACCTGGAATCGCGACGGTTCTCCGCGATTGAACGAAGCTCGGACGTTGCGGATCTGACGGATCACTTCATCGCTCTGCGCACGCATGGCCAGGGGTACCTGGAAGTCCGCCTGCCGGGCAGCGAGTTTCCCCTGCTGGCCCTGGGTTTCCAAGACGATCAAGCAGTCATCCACCTGTTCAGCGATGCTGAGAGGTCGTCCCTCCTCGTCGGCGATGGCACCGCCGCAGCGCATGCGGTCGTGCAAGTGCCGATCATGGACGACCTGGCCGTGTTCAGTGGCGACTGCGTCCTCGCTGTCGATCGCGCATGGGCCCTCGTGCGCAGCTTCATCCAGGCGGGGAGACCCGGCGAGCTCGGTGAGTGGCGGGAGTTGTGATCACGGCCCGATCACCAACGGCCGGGGTCGCTCCTCGCCTCGTTTCGTCGGCCCTTGCAGTGAGGCGGGAGGGTGGGAAGCGAAGAGCAGGTCCTGAGCGCCTGCGGATAGGTTCGGGCCATGACTCGTGACTGGCGGATGGACCGGATCGGGGCTGCTCTGCGGGGCGAGAACCCAACCGTGCTGCGGAGACTTGAGTCGGGATTTGCGGTGATCGGCGACGTTCAGTTCCTGCCGGGGTACTCGGTTCTCCTCGTGGATGAAGTGAATGTTCAGCGGCTGTCCGACCTTCCGAGGGTCAAGCGGCTGTCGTTTCTGTCCGACATGGACCGGCTCGGAGAGGCGGTTGAACGGGCCTGTGCACAGCTGGATCCTGATTTCCGCCGGGTCAACCTGGAGATCTTGGGGAACACTGATCCGTTCTTGCATGCCCACGTCTGGCCGCGCTTCGAGTGGGAGCCCGCCGAGCTGGTGAGCAAGCCTTGGGACATCCCCTCCGGTGTCGCGGCTGTCGACGTACCGTTCGGTACGCCTGTCCGAAGGACAGCATGACGGAGATCACCGGCCGGAGCGTGGAG
>NZ_JBEXZD010000167.1:0-12271 GCF_040628575.1 Streptomyces sp. NPDC006393 | reverse complement strand
CCCAGGCGAACGAGCAATCGAAAGGCAGAAAACGGGATGGGACTGACCGCGAGGATCCGCACCCGGGACGGATGGGCCGTGTCGCACGCGGTCGTCACGGTGACCGACATGACGGGCACGCAGGTCCTGCGCGCCGAGGCCGACCACGAGGGCGCCGTACGGGACACCACCGAACTGGCGCCGGGCGCGTACACGGTCATCGTCACCGCGGTCGGCTACGCGCCCGCCGCCTCCAGCGCGATCGTCACCGCGAGCGGCCGGGCCGAGGTCGGCACGGTGACGCTGGCCCGCCAGGGCGGCACCGAACTGCCGCCGCCGGGGCCGTGGACCATCGACCCGGCGCACTCCTCGGTCGCCGCGGTCGCCCAGCACCTGGGCATCTCCAGCGTGCACGGCCGGTTCACCGACTTCTCGGGCACGATCGAGATCGCCCCGGACGAGATTGCCAAGTCCCGTGTGGAGGCGGTCATCCACGCCGCCTCCATCGACACGGGCAACGGCATGCGCGACGGCCATCTGAAGTCCCCGGACTTCCTGGACGTCGAGCGGTACCCGGAGATCACCTACCGTTCCACCGGCCTGACCGCCGCCGGCTCGGACCGCTGGACCGTCCACGGTGAGCTGACCATGCACGGCGTGGTCCGCCCGGTCGACCTGGACCTCGCCTACCTCGGCACCGGCGCCGACCCCTGGGGCGGCACCCGGGCCGCGTTCCGCGCGACCACGGAACTGCGCCGCGAGGACTTCGCCATGAACTACAACCAGGTCCTCCAGGCGGGCATCGCCGCCATCGGTACGACGCTGAAGGTGGAGCTGGACATCCAGGCGGTGCAGGGCGACTCGCTGCCGCAGGCGTAGGCACAGCAGGGTCAGCCACAGGGGCGCACTTCGCCCCTAGGCTGCCCCCATGGCACCGAACATCGCTACCAACACCCGCGTCTCGCGGGACGAACTGCTGGACTTCGTACGGCCCCGGCACCGGGCCCTGCTGATCACCCGCCGCGCCGACGGCGGTCCGCAGGCCTCCCCGCTGACCTGCGGGGTCGACGACTCCGGACGGATCGTGGTCTCCACCTACCCGGAGCGGGCCAAGACCCGCAACGCCCAGCGGGACGCGCGGGTGAGCGTCGTCGTGCTGAGCGACGAGTGGAACGGGCCGTGGGTGCAGATCGACGGCACGGCCGAGGTCATCGACACGCCGGACTCCGTGGAACCGCTGGTGGAGTACTACCGCAACATCGCGGGCGAGCACCCCGACTGGGACGAGTACCGCCAGGCCATGGTCAAACAGGGCAAGTCGATCATCCGGATCACGCCCCAGCGGTGGGGACCGGTGGCCACGGGCGGCTTCCCGGCACGGCTCGCCTCCGAGGGGTGATCAGCCCCGGGCGACCATCGCCTCGATGCCCGCGATCAGCAGGTCCAGGGCGTAGGTGAAGTCGCGGTCCAGCATCTCCGCGACCGTGTCACCGCCGCGGGCGTCCATGATCTCCTTGGACTCCTGGATGTAGTCCGCGACCGACGGGTGCTGCCGCACCGCGCTCATCGCCTGCGCGTAGTAGGCGTCCGGCGTCATGCCGCTGTCCGCGATCCGGGACAGGAACTGGCCCTCGATCGTGCCGTAGCCGTAGACGAACTGGAAGACCGCCGAGATCGCGCTCGTCACACGGTGCGCGGGCAGCCCGGCGCGGCGGATCACACCCTGCACCGTCCGCGAGAACGCGAGGTGGTTCGGGCCGATGTTGAGATAGCGGCCTGCCAGCGGCGACAGCCAGGGATGGCGTACCAGCTGCGCGCGGTACTCGGCGGCGAGAGCGCGCAGCTGGTCGTGCCAGTCGGCGTCGGCCTCCGGGTCGGGCAGCCGCACCTCCCCGAAGGCGGCGTCCAGGGCGAGTTCGAGCAGGTCGTCCTTGGTGTCGACGTACCAGTACACGGACATCGCCGTCACGTTCAGCTCGGCGGCGAGCCGGCGCATGGAGAACTTGGCCAGCCCCTCCGCGTCCAGCAGCCGCACCGTGGCCTCGGTGATCCGCTCCCGGTCGAGCCCCGACGGCTGCCCGCCGCCGCGCCCGCCCCGGCGCGCCCTGCCCTCCAGCCAGACACTGGTCCGCGCCACGTCCTTGGCGCCGGCTGCCTTCACCATGGCGCACCTTTCCCGTCGGTCCGATGCTCGTCATGCTAAGCGGCCGCTGAGGGCCGCCGGCACGCGCTACCGGACGACCGCCATCTCCGCGTCCGTGTTCTCCCCCGCGTTCTTCCCTGCCCGCTCCGCCCGGTGCAGCAACGCCGCCGCGAGCAGTCCGCCGACCAGTACGGCCGCCGCGCCGACCAGCTGGCTCGTCTCCAGCCCCGAGGAGAACGCGTGGGTGATCTGCCGCCGCTCCCCCGCGGAGTGCGCCGAGGCCAGTGCCGCCGGCAGCGAACTCGCCGCCACCGGCACCAACGCCGCGAACCGCGCGTTGAGGACCGCGCCCAGCACGGCCACACCCAGGCCGTTGCCGAACTCCGCCAGTGTGCCGTTGACGCCCGCGCCCACACCCGCCTTGGCGGGCGGGATCGCGCTCATGATGGCGTGCGCCATGGCCGGGCTGGCGACCGCCATGCCGCCGCCGATCAGCACCAGGCCGAGGAGCGTACCGGCGTATCCGCGCCCGGAGAGCGTGGCGATCGACGCCAGCCCGCCCGACATCAGCACCATGCCCAGCGTGATCGACACCGGCGCGCCGAGCCTGGCCGTCCACTTGGCCGTGAGACCGGAGAAGTTCAGCACCACGACCGACAGGGCGAGCGGGGCCGTGCGCAGTCCGGCCTCCAGGGGGCCGTAGCCGAGCACGAACTGGAGGTGCTGGGTGAGCAGGAAGAGCGAACCGCCCATGCCGAAGGCGATCAGCACCGCACCCGAGACCGCGCCCGTGAACCGGCGGTCGCGGAAGAAGTGCATGTCGAGCATGGGGTACGGGACACGGCTCTCGTAGTACGCGAAGGCGCCCAGCACCACGGCCGCCACCGCCGCGGTGACCAGCACCCGCGCCGAGGTCCAGCCGTGCGCGGGGCCCGAGATGATCGCGAAGACCAGCGAGGCCATGCCGATCGTGGACAGCAGCGCGCCGACCAGGTCGGGGCGGTCGCCCTGGGGGTTCTTGGACTCGGGGACCAGGGCGAGGACCGCGACCAGGCCCAGGGCCGCGACGGGCAGGTTGATCAGGAAGATCGCACCCCACCAGAAGTGGTTCAGCATGAAGCCGCCGATCAGCGGCCCGGCGGCGAAGCCCAGCGCGCTGACGGCACTCCAGATCCCGATGGCCTTGGGGCGGTCGTCCGGCGTGAAGATCTGCATCACCACGGCGAGCGTGGTGGTCAGCAGCAGCGCGCCGCCCACGCCCATGCCCGCGCGGGCGGCGATCAGCTGCCCGGTGGAGTCGGCGAGTCCGGCGACCAGCGAGCCGATGCCGAACAGGGTCAGTCCGGTGACCAGCATCTTCTTGCGGCCGTAGCGGTCGGCGGCGCTGCCCGCGGTGAGCAGCAGTCCGGACTGCACCAGCGAATACGCGTTGATCATCCACTGGATGTCGGAGGTCGCCGCGTGCAGTTCGCTGGTGAGCGAGGGGATCGCGACGTTCAGGACGGTGTTGTCGAGCAGCACGGTGAGCTGCGCGAGACAGATGACGGCCAGGATCAGCCAGCGTTGGGGGTGGCCCTGGGAGTGGCCTTGAGCGGTCGGAGTCGGGGTCGCGGTCGACATGCCTTACAGCGTATAGCAGTTCCTATACGGCGTACAACGCACAAAGGAAGAGGCGGCGCCCCTTCAGGCACCGCCCCTTCCGCTCGGCCTTCCGCTCGGCCGGTCGTCAGCCGCTCACCTCGCGAGTGAGGTCGTAGAAGGTGGCCGAACCGGCCGTGACCTTCTTGAAGGTCTTCTCGACCCATGAGGTGATCTGCGAGGACGTGCCGCTGCCGCCCATGCCCCCGCCGCCCATGCCACCGCCGGCGATGAAGTAGTGGATCCGGCCCTCGGCCACGTACTTCTTGAACTGGGCGAGCGTCGGGGACGGGTCGGTGCCGTTGAAGCCGCCGATGGCCATCACCGGGTCGCCGGTGGCGAGCTGGTAGCTCGCCGCGTTCTGGGAGCCGATGGACGCGGCCACCCAGGTGTACTTCGACGCGTCCTGCTCCAGCAGCTTCCTGGCCGCGGCGCCGACCTGGGCGCCGTCGAGCAGTCCGCCCATGCCGCCCGTTCCGCCCGTCGGGCCGCCCTCGCCGGTACGGCCGCCGGCGCTCCCGCCGCCGGAGAAGCCGTTGCCCGGCATGCCACCGCCGGGGAAGCCGCCGGTGCCGCCGGCGGCTCCGGTGCCACCGGTGCCTCCCGTGCCACCAGTGCCTCCGGTGCCACCCGTTCCGCCACCCGGGAAGCCGTTGCCGTTCTGGCCGTTCTGGCCGTTCTGGCCGTTCTGGCCCGGCATCCCCCCGCCGCCCGGGAAGCCGCCCGTGCCGCGCCCGCCGGGGGCGCCGCCCCGGCCGCCGAAGCCCATGGCGCTCGCGCCCGCCGGGCCGGCCGTGGGAATGGAACCGGTGTGCGCGGAGTCCACCGTGCTCAGCGTGTACGCGGTCGGCCCGGCGAGGGAGGTCAGCAGGCCGGCGGCGACGCCCGCGAGGGCGAGTCGGCGTCCGAGCCGGGTCACGAAGATCAGTGCCAGCGCCGCGGTCAGCCCGCCGACCAGGACGATCCACTTCAGCCAGGGCAGGTAGTCCGGGGTGCGGTCGAGCAGGACGTACCCCCACGCGGCGGTCGCCGTGACGGCGGCGGCCAGGGTGAGCGACGCCCACGGCCGGGACCGTTCCTCCCACAGCACGGCCACGCCCATGCCGACGACGGCGGCGATGTAGGGCGCGAGGGCGACCGTGTAGTACTGGTGGAAGATGCCCGCCATGTAACTGAAGACCGCGACGGTCATCAGCAGCGAGCCGCCCCAGGCGAGGAAGGAGCCGCGGGCCGGGTCGGTACGCGCGGCCTTCCGGGTCACGACCAGCCCGGCGACCAGCAGGATCAGCGCGGCCGGGAGCAGCCAGGAGATCTGGCTGCCGATCTCGGAGTCGAACATCCGGTCCCAGCCGGTCTCCCCCCACCGGCCCGTACCGCCGCCCCCGCCCGGTCCGCCACCGCCGCCGACGCTGCCGGTCTCGTCGCCGTTGATGCGGCCGAGGCCGTTGTATCCGAAGGTCAGCTCCAGAAAGCTGTTGTTCTGCGACCCGCCGATGTACGGCCGCGAGGAGGCCGGCCACAGTTCGACGATCGCGACCCACCAGCCGCCCGAGACGACGATCGCCACCGTCGCGAGCGCGAGCTGCACCAGCCGCTTCCTCGGCCTCACGGGCGCGCAGACGCCGTAGACGACGGCGAGGGCGGGCAGGATCAGGAAGGCCTGCAAGGTCTTGGTCAGGAAGGCGAGGCCGACCGCGACGCCCGCCCACACCAGCCACTTGGTCCGGCCGTCCTCCAGCGCGCGGATCACGCAGTACACGGTGAGCGCCATCAGCAGCGCGAGCAGCGCGTCGGGGTTGTTGAACCGGAACATCAGCGCCGCGACCGGGGTGAGCGCGAGCACCGCACCCGCGATCAGACCGGCGGCGGGGCCGAACCGGCGGCGCACGGCCGCGTGGACCACGGCGACCGTGAGGACGCCCATGAGCACCTCGGGGACCAGGATCGCCCAGGAACCGAGCCCGAAGATCCGCACCGACAGGGCCATCGGCCACAGCGCCG
Organism: Streptomyces sp. NPDC006393; assembly: GCF_040628575.1. Lineage (NCBI taxonomy): Bacteria > Bacillati > Actinomycetota > Actinomycetes > Kitasatosporales > Streptomycetaceae > Streptomyces > Streptomyces sp. NPDC006393. The sequence continues at coordinate 6,510 of NZ_JBEXZD010000167.1, read as the reverse complement.
CGGGCGGCTTGTCCACGGTGATGGCGTTGCCGGCGTCCAGCGAGCCGAAGAAGAAGGCCTTCCAGGACGTGCTGCCCGCCTGCACGGCCGCCGAGTAGAAGGAGTTGGCGTAGCCGGACGCGCCGAGGTCGTAGAGGTAGAGCAGGCCGGTGGCGAGCAGCAGACCGAGGAAGGCGGGGCGCGCCCAGCTCGGATCCTCGGGACGGCCGCGCCACAGGCGGCGCGCGAGGGGCCGCTTCTCGGCCACGGCGGCCGAGGTGCTCGGGGGAGCCGTGGGCGGCGGTTCCCAGGAGGCCGGGGCCTGCGCCGCACCGTGCGGCCGGCCCGGGCGGTCGTAGTCAGTGGTCATCGGGGGTCCCTCGGGTCGGTGTCACCCGGACGCACCGGCCGCGGCCGCACGGTGGCGTCCGCGTGCCGGAGCTGCCGGTCGTCCGCGTGCCAGAGCTGCTGGTCGTCCGCGTGCCAGAGCTGCTGGTCGTCCGCATGCCGGAGCTGCTGGTAGGGCTGAGCGGGCGGGTGCGGCTGGGCGGTGCCCGGATACGGCTGGGCGGTGCCCGGATACGGCTGCGGGGACGGCTGCTCGTCGCGCCGTTCCGGGAAGACCCAGGCCCTGAAGAGCAGGAAGCGCAGCACGGTCGCCGCGAGGTTGGCGGCGATGAGGACCGCGAGTTCGGTGGAGTGGGCCGGGCTGCTGGTCGCCGCGTTCAGGGCGGCGAGCGAGCCGCTGGTCAGGGCGAGGCCGATGCCGAAGACGACCAGGCCCTGCGCCTGATGGCGGACCGCCCCGCCGGGGCCGCGCACCCCGAACGTCAGCCGCCGGTTGGCGGCGGTGTTGGCGACCGCCGAGACCAGCAGTGCGAGCGCGTTGGCGGTCTGCGAGCCCGAGAACTGCCGGAAGGCGCTGTAGAGCAGCAGGTAGAACAGGGTGGACAGGACGCCCACGACGCAGAAGCCGAGGAGCTGGCGGGCCAGCCCCTTGGGCACGTCCTGGATCTCCCGGTCACGCGGGTCGTCGCCGAAGGGGCGGACGAGCCGGTCCAGCGGCAGCGAACCGGTGGCCAGCGCCTTGCCCACCCGCCACACGCCCTTGAGGTCGTCGGTCGCGGTCTTCACGATGTGCACGGTCGAGTCCGGGTCGTCGACCCAGTCGACCGGCACCTCGTGGATCCTGAGGCCCGCCCGCTCGGCCAGCACCAGCATCTCGGTGTCGAAGAACCAGCCGGTGTCCTCCACCAGCGGCAGCAGCACCCGGGCGACATCGCTCCGGATCGCCTTGAATCCGCACTGCGCGTCCGAGAAGCGCGCTTGCAGCGAGCCCCGCAGGATCAGGTTGTAGGCGCGGGAGATGAACTCCCGCTTGGCGCCGCGCACCACGCGCGAACTGCGGGTCAGCCGCGAGCCGATCGCCAGGTCGGAGTGGCCGGAGATCAGCGGCGCCACCAGCGGCAGCAGCGCGTTGAGGTCGGTGGACAGGTCGACGTCCATGTAGGCGAGGACCGGCGCCTCGGAGGCGGCCCACACGGTCCGCAGGGCGCGTCCGCGGCCCTTCTGTTCCAGGCGGACGCTGCCGACCTCGGGGATCCGCGCCGCCAGCCGTGCCGCCACCTGCGGGGTGGAGTCCGTGGAGGCGTTGTCCGCGACGGTGATGCGGAACGCGTACGGGAAGGTGCGCGTGAGGTGCTCGTGCAGTCTGAGCACACAGGGCCGGAGGTCCTTCTCCTCGTTGTGGACGGGGATCACTACGTCCAGGACAGGCGTTCCGGCGTCTGTGGCCGGGAGATGCTCCCGCGCCGGCAGGGTGCCGGGAGAAGAGTCGGTTCGCATGGCAGCGACTCTTCTCAACCGCCCTGTCGCACCCATGTGGTGACGCTGTGCCGTGCCTGTGAGTGCGGCTCCCGGCCGGCCGCGTACGCCTCCGGACCTGCCGCGTACACCTCCGGGCCTGCCGCGTACGGCTGCCGGTCGGCCGCCGGGCCGGCCGCGCCCGGGGAAGGCACCCCGGCCGGCGCGGTCGCGGGCAGACGCACCGTGAACACGGTCCGCCCGGGCGCGCTGTCGACGGTGACGGCCCCGCCGTGCGCGGCCGCCACGGCCTGCACGATCGCCAGGCCCAGACCGGTCGAACCGGTGGCGCGGGAGCGCGCGCTGTCCCCGCGCGCGAACCGCTCGAAGACATGCGGCAGCAACCGCGGCGGGACGCCCGGCCCGTCGTCCTCCACGTCCACGCACAGCCACGGCGCGTCCCGCCGGACGCGCGCGGTGACGGTCGTGCCGGGCGGGGTGTGGGTGCGCGCGTTGGCCAGCAGGTTGACCAGCACCTGCTGGAGGCGTGCCGCGTCCGCCGTCACCGGCGCGGGCTCGTCGGGCAGGTCGAGCCGCCAGGTGTGCTCCCGTCCGGCCGCCCGGGCGTCGCTGACTGTGTCCACGACGAGCGGTACGAGATCGGTGCGCTCGAACCGCAGCGGCCGCCCCGCGTCGAGGCGGGCGAGCAGCAGCAGGTCCTCCACCAGCAGTGTCATCCGCCCGGCCTCGGACTCGATACGGCCCAGGGCGTGCCGTGTGTCCGGCCCGACCTGCTCCCGTCCCCGGCGGGTGAGCTCGGCGTAACCGCGGATGGAGGCGAGGGGCGTCCTCAGCTCGTGACTGGCGTCCGCGACGAACTGCCGTACCCGCGTCTCGCTCTGCTGCCGCGCGTGCAGCGCGCCGTGGACGTGGTCGAGCATCCGGTTGAGGGCGGCGCCGACCTGGCCGACCTCGGTGTGCGGATCGGTCTCCGACTCCGGGACACGCTCGCTGAGGTTCACCTCGCCCGTGTGCAGGGGCAGTTCGGAGACCCGGGTGGCGGTGGCGGCGACCTTGCGCAGCGGCCGTACGGCGACTCCGACGATGGCCGCCCCGGCGAGGGAGGCCGCGACGAGCCCGGCGGCGGTGACGCTGATCTCGACGAGGATGAGGGTGTTGACGGTGCTGTCGACCTCGGAGGTCGGGATCGCCACGTAGTAGGCGCCGTTGGGGCCGGTCACGTACTGCACCCGGTATCCGCCCAGGCCGGGGATGTCGGTGCTGTGCTTCTGGCGGTCCCGGGGGACGGCGCCGAGAGCGCGGGTCTGGGACCGGCTGAGCGACTGGGGGGTCAGCCACGGGATGTTGTTGTCGTCGTTGGCCTTCTCGCCCACCTTGGCTTCGGTGACGGAGCCGTCGTTCACCGCCGCCACGATCGTGCCCTGCGGCTGCGGGCCCCTGGTGACGAAATCGGTGAGCTTGATCTCCTTGCCCGGCGGGGGCACGGGGGCGTGGTCGCCGTCCCGGTGGGCGTCGGGAGGCATGGCGCCGGACGCCCGCGCGGCGACCTCCTTGAGCCGCCCGTCCAGTTGTTCGTACAGATGCGACCGCAGTGCCAGCGTGGTCACCGTGCCGATCACCGCGCAGACCACGGCGATCAGCACCACGGACGCGACGACGAGCCGCGTGCGCAGCGAGCGCGGCGTGCGGGAGGTGCGCGAGGCGCCGGGTGCGCTCGGCACACGCGGCTGCCGGACTCCTCGCTCCCGCCGCGTACGCGGCCGCCGCCGCCCGCTCATGACACGGCGGGCTTGATCAGGTAACCGGCGCCGCGCCGGGTGTGGATCATCGGCTCGCGGCCGGCGTCGATCTTCCGGCGCAGATAGGAGATGTAGAGCTCGACCACGTTGGCCTGCCCGCCGAAGTCGTACGACCACACGCGGTCCAGGATCTGCGCCTTGCTGAGCACGCGCCGCGGGTTGCGCATGAGGAAGCGCAGCAGTTCGAACTCGGTGGCCGTGAGGTGGATGTTGTCCCCGCCCCGGGACACCTCGTGGCTGTCCTCGTCGAGCATCAGGTCGCCGACCACCAGCACCGAGTCCGAGCGCCGGTCGGCGGCGCCCGAGCGGCGTATCAGCCCGCGCAGCCGCGCCACGACCTCCTCCAGGCTGAACGGCTTGGTGACGTAGTCGTCGCCGCCCGCCGTCAGCCCGGCGATACGGTCCTCGACGGCGTCCTTGGCGGTGAGGAAGAGGACGGGCACGTCCGGCAGCTCGCGGCGCAGCCGCCCCAGGACGGTCAGTCCGTCCATGTCGGGCAGCATCATGTCGAGGACGACGGCGTCGGGCCGGAACTCGCGTGCGGCCTGGACGGCGGACTGCCCGTCCCCGGCGCTGCGGATCTGCCAGCCCTCGTAACGCAGGGCCATGGAGAGCAGTTCGCTGATCGACTGCTCGTCGTCCACCACAAGCACCCGGACGGGGCTCCCGTCCGGCCTCAGCAGTTCGGTGCGCCCCTGGGGCGAGATCGTGGTCATGGAGGCAACCCTGTCGGCCGCCTCTGAGAGCTTGCTTGCGCAAGTCTGTGATTTCCCTGAGAAACACTCAGGCGTCTCTCAGGGCCGCCCGGTGGGCCGCTCAGGAACGGTCCAGGTCCAGTCCGAACAGCCGCGCCCCGTTGTCGTGGCAGACCGCGCGCAGCCAGTCGTCGCCGAGCTCCAGGCGTTCCAGGGCGTGCAGTTGGTGGACGTAGGGGTAGGGGATGTTGGGGAAGTCCGAGCCGAGCAGGATCCGGTCGCCGAGACCGGCCAGCCGGGGCAGGGCGCGGCGCGGGAACGGGGCGAACCGTTCGCTGAAGTCGGTGAACGCCATGGTGGTGTCCAGCCGCACCTCCGCGTACCGCTCGGCGAGGCCGAGGAAGTCCTCGTACTCGGGCATGCCCAGGTGGGCGACGACCAGCCGCAGCCGGGGGTGGCGGGCGAGCACGCGGGCGATCGGCTCCGGCCCGGTGTGCTTGCCGGGCGCGGGCCCGGACCCGCAGTGGATCACCACGGGAACGCCCGCGTCGGCGAGCAGCCCCCAGGCCGGGTCGAGGAGTTCGTCGGCGGGATCGTACGCGCCGACCTGGACGTGCGCCTTGAAGACGCGTGCGCCCGCCTCGACGGCCTCCTGGACGTAGGTGTGCACGCCGTCCTCGGGGAAGAGCGTCGAGGTGTGCAGGCAGTCGGGGGTGCGGTGGGCGAACTCGGCCGCCCAGCCGTTCAGCCACCGGGCCATGCCGGGCTTGTGCGGGTAGAGCATGGCGGTGAAGGCCCGCACTCCGAACTCGCGCAGCCGGGCGACCCGTTGCCGCTCCTCCTCCCGGTAGGTGATCGGCCACTCGATGCCTCCGGTGAGCGGCCCCAGCCCGTCGAAGTACGCCCAGACCTTGCGCAGCACCCGCTCGGGCATGAAGTGGGTGTGCACGTCGACGAGACCGCGCACCCCGATGCGCTCCCGGAACCGCCGCACTTCCCCGCTCTCCGCGGCACCCGCGGACCCCCGGGAGGAACCGGGATCCGCGGGGCCCGCATCCCGCACGTGATCATTCATACGGCCCACGATCGCCCCGGCCCCCGCACCGCGTCCACCCCCGCCCTCAGAACAACCCGCCCTCAGAACAACCCGTCCTGCACGCCCCCGGCCTCCCGCGCCTCCTTCAAGGGCCGCACCGGCACGCTCGAGGCGCCCCGCCCGGCCGGCCCGAGCTCCCACCCGCTCATCAGCCGCGTGTCGAGCACCACGACCCCTCTGTCGGTGGCCAGATGCAGGTCCGGCCCTGCGGCGGAGACCAGCTCACCGCTCACGGTCCCGCCCGCGACGAGCTCACTCACCTCGCCGACGGCGGCGGGCACCCCGTCCAGACCGAACACGGCCACGTGGTCGACGGGCCGGAACGGCGCCCGCTCCAGCGACTCCGGCCAGCCGCCGAGTGCGACGGCTCTCCGGTGCAGCTCCGCGATCTCGGCGGCCCGCTCATCGGGACTCGCCGGCAGCCTGGACCGCAGGGCCCGCTTCTCCGCGTACGGAATCCGGTCGGGCACCTTGAGCGCGGCGCGCAGCAGCTCCTCCGTGCGGCGCGCGGCCATCAGCGGACCGGCACCGAGCCAGCTGAAGCAGACGGCGCCCTGCTCCAGCAGCCGCGCCGGCCCCCGCTCGACCGCGGTGATCCCGACCTTGGCCGTCCCGGCCCCGAACCAGGCCAGATATACGTGATACGCGCGCCGGTCGTCCGCGATCGTGTCCGCGGCCACCGAGTGCGCCCGCTCCAGCCGCGCACACTCCTCGCACCGAGCCCCCGTACTCCGCCCCGGCACGACCGCCCGCACCGGACACACATGCCCCCGCGCCCCCACACACGTCCGCACTCCCCCTTCCAGGACCTCGAAGGCGACCCGCTTCCCCCACGTCAGCGCACTGGACCGCCCGCCCTGCCACACCAGCACGGGCCCACCGGCCGCCCACCGCAACCCCGAGCACTTCCACACCTGCCCCATCCCTGACGAGGCTACGACGCCCCACTGACAACACCCCGCCACCGGCCCAAAAAGGCCCCGGATCTCACCGGGACCGAGGCAGGGGGACGTTGAACGGTGGCCCGGACGGCTCGCCGGGTGAAGGCTCCGGGCGGTTCAGCCCGATCACGCCATCGAGGCAAGGACGGGGACGACGGGAACGGACGGGGCTGCCT
>NZ_JBEXZD010000166.1:0-12282 GCF_040628575.1 Streptomyces sp. NPDC006393 | reverse complement strand
AGACTTCCTGCACACCTACAACCATCACCGTTGCCACACCGCACTCGGCGGCCACCCACCGATCAACCGCGTGAACAACGCTTCAGGTCAATACAGCTAGGGCCTGTCCGGCGGATCATGGCGCGGACGCGGGGGCCGGCACGGTCCGCTCCTGCCGCCTGTCCTGCGCCGGCCCGGACACCACGGCCGGCCGGCGAGGGCCTCAGCCGAGGCGGCGTAACCCTCACCGCGTTCTCGGGGGGCGTCTCGCCCCCTAGATCTGAAATCGCCTCCATCGTTTCGCGCCTTCGGCGTCCCCGGCCCGCTCGCGTGCCCGCGCCAGCCGTATCAGGGCGTCCCTGCCTCCGGTGTCGGCCGCCCGTCGGGCGAGTCGTTCCGCGCCGTCGAGGTCCCCCGCCTCCTCGCGCCGCTGAGCCACCCGCACCAGGGCGTTGGCGTTTCCGGCGTCGGCGGCCCGCTGGGCGAGTCGTTCCGCGCCGTCGAGATCCCCGGCCTCCCCGCGCCGCCAGGCCAGCTCCACCAGGGGCCCGGTGTCTCCGGCGTCGGCGGCCCGTTGGGCGAGTGGTTCCGCGCCGTCGAAATCCCCGGCCCGCTGGCGCACTTGCGCCAGCTCCGCCAGGGCGCCCGTGTCTCCTGCGTCGATCAGCCGCTGGTACAGCTGTTCTGCGCCGTCGAGATCCCCGGCCCGTCCGCGACGCCAGGCCAGCTCCGCCAGGGCGCCCGGACCGCCGGCGTCGGCGGCCCGCTGGTACAGGTCTGCCGCGATGCGGTGATGGCCCCGATGGTCGGCCGCCTCTGCCAGGGCTTCCAGGTCTGCTGTGCCGGCGGCGTGGTCCCGGGCGGCAGTCCAGAAGGAGTCCGGCGGGAAGGAGTCGCCGCGGACGGTGCGTGCGTGGTGGTCGAGGTAGTCGCTCAGGCGGTAGATGTCCGGGAGGGCGCCCATGCCATCCGGGTTGGCGACGGGTTCCAGGGCTGCGACCACGCCCTTGGCCCTTTCCCGTGCATAGGCGAGAGCGTCGGCGAACCAGGTGCCGGGGTCCGCGGCGGCGCGCTGTTGTTCGGTCAGGTAGCCAGGGGCAGCGGCCTTGAGAAGTGCGGCCGGCAGGGGTGAGGTGTGACCGAGGCGGCGGGCGTCCATGGCAGCGGTGATGACGGCGTGGCCGTAGGGGCTGTGGCTGGTGGCCTGGTGGTAGTGGTCGACCAGTTGCGGGCCTGCCGCGAGGGTCTGGGTGATCCTCCCGCCGGTGCTCGTGCTCACGGCCGTGGCCAGTGATCGGTCGCCGCGGACGAGTGGGCTGTGCAGGGCCGCGCCGGTGAAGGACGCCGGGACGTCGACCGGTCTGACGTGGTCGAGCAGGGCGCGGGCGTGGGGGTGCGCGTCCTTGCCGGGCTTCGGGGCAGCGGTCAGGATGCGGTGGTACTCGGGCCACAGCGTGCCCAGGACCACGAGCGGTCCGGGCTGCTCGAGCCGGCTGTGCAATGCGGCGGCGGCCTCCTCCGCATCGGTCCCGTTGAGGACATTCTGGGCTTCGTTGAGCCACAGGACGGTGCGTGGGGCGAGCGCGTCGGCATCGAGAAGGGCGAGGAGCCTCCTGGCGGTCTTCGGGAAGACCAGCTGCCAGTCCTTCAGGCAGGCGTGGACGGCTTCGAAGGCGGTGCGGGTCTTGCCCGAGCAGGACTCTCCGCGCACGATCACCAGCGTTGCCTGATCGGCGGAGGCCGCCTTGGCCAGTTGGTCGCGCAGCTGCCGGTCGTGGTCGCGTTCGATGTAGTCCGGGAGTACGAAAGCGCCGTCGTCATCCGGTCGGGTCGTGCCGTGGATGGCCGGGTGGACTCCGAGCTGCTGCGCCGTCCACGACGCGACAGGCCGGGGACGATCGATCCGGGCAACGTTCCGCTGCTCGGAAATGTGTTGGTGGAGCTGCCCGATGCTGTGGGCGGCGACCCCGCCATGCGTGGCCTGTACGGCGGCGGAGTGAGCGGGGCTCGGGGCCGGGATGGTGCCGGGTCCGCTCAGCCCTGGGGCGGTCCCGGCTGCGGAGGGTTTCCCAGGTACACGTTGCCCATGTTCCAGGCGGCCGCGGACGCGCGGTCGGCACGGATGTCCACGTTCCCGCCGACGGCCTGCCCGCCGCGGCTCACTGACACCCCGCCTTCCGGGATGCGCGGGCCGAGCAGGCCGCCGAGTTGCTCGGCGGCCTCGGCTCGCCCGGTGTCGTCGAGGCTTTCCAGCAGGGTCTCGATACGGACCCGCCACCGCGCCTCCTGGAGGATGCGCACCCGCTCCAGCTCGGTCGGCCCGGCCGTCTCCAGCTCGCCCGCGGTCTGGTCGAGGCGCTCCAGTTCGGCGTTCTCGCGCTGCGGGTTTCCTTGGCCGAGCAGACGGGCCAGCCGCCGGCGAAGCCCCGTCCATGCGTCCGTGCCGGCGGCCTGAACCACCGCGGTACCCCCCGCCGCGGCCAGCGCGGTCATTGCCTCCGACAGCATCCTTGGCCTTTCTCCTGAGGATCAGATCCGCTCTGACGCACGTGCCGTACCAGGTGCCTTCCCCACGTCACTCCATAGGACACGTGCCGCCGTTGCCCCTGGTTCCGTCAGCTGACGCCGTTGATACCCCGAGCTCCCCGCGGCAGGCCGAACTCCTCGGTGCGTCATCGTCTCGGTGAGGCACCGGCGCCGGAGGGGAGCTGTGGATTTGGGCCCGTCAGTGCCGGACCAGACAGAACGGGTGTCCTGCCGGATCCGCGAAGATCCGCCAACTCCGCTGTCCGTCCCCCGCGTCCAGCAGCGTGGCGCCCCGCGTGAGGACCTCGTCCTGAGCTCGTTCCAGGTCCTCGACCTCCAGGTCGAGGTGGAACTGCTGAGGGCGAGCGGAGTCCGGCCAGCACGGCGGCTGATAGTTGTCCACTCGCTGGAAGGCCAGCACGAAGCCACCACCGGTGTGAAGTGTCGCCCAACCGTCCCCGAGCGACCACCGCGGGTCCCGCTGGTTCACTTCGCCGCCGAGAACCGACTGGTAGAACCGGGACAGCTCGACGACATCGGCACAGTCCAACACCACGCACTGCAGCTTGGCGATCATGAAGAGCAGCGTGTCACGACACCTGATGCACGGTCTACAGCTGGAGTACGGACCCTCGCCGCCTGCCTCCCACGCTCAAACGTTGCTCCGGCATTGCCGGCTTGGCTGTTCAACCGGGGCGTCGGCCTCGGCGCTCGCACCTGTGCCATCACCCGGGCCGGGCCCGTCGCACCGATGCGGTGATCGACTCTCTCCACGGTCCGAACCACCGTCACGGCGGTGGCCCACCCTTGGACAGTCCGTGGGCGGGGTGGGAAGGCGACACGGATTCGGATCGCCGCAGCGGAGGGCACCTCTGGCAGAGCAAGCACGACAGCGGTCATGGCCTTCGGGCCTGCGGGCGGGCGTTACCGGGAGAGGGGCGGGGCGGTCGGATTCGAACCGACGTCCTCCGAGATGCTGTCGCGGCGCACTACCTCTGTGCTACGACCCCGCCTTGTCGGTGATCATAGTCCTCACACGCGCCGAGGGACAGAGACATGGTGCCGCGGAGACTCCGGCCGCAGTCATCGCGCGCACGAATCGGTGGGCATCGATCCCTGTGCCGACCTGCCGCTGCTCCGACTTACCGACGTGCAACGCAGCGAGTGGGGCCACGGGATCATGGCCCTCGCCGTCGGTTCCCGTCAGACGCAGACCGGTCGGGACGCGCTCGCCCACCAGGGATGCGACACGGCGGGCCTCGCCTCCCTCGTCGGTGGCCCGGCCGGTGAGTGTGCCGTCGCCCGGCAGCCATCGGTCGGCCCGGTCCTGGAGTGAGACCAGTACGGGCGGCAGCCCGCGGCCCTGTTCGGTCAGGACGTAGTCGTAGCGGGGCGGACGATCCTGGTAGCGGCGCCGCTCCGGTACATGGTGCTCGGTCAACATGCGCAGCCGCTGGGCGAGGATCTTCCGGGAGAGCGCCAGTTCGTCCGCGAACTGGTCGAAGCGCACGTGGCCGCGTGCGATCTCCCGCAGGACGAGCAGGCTCCGCCAGTCGCCCACCACCGCTGCGGCCTGGGCGATGCCGCAGGCGTCGTCGGCCGCACGCCGTGGGTTCATCGTCGCTCCGGGGAAACAGGACACGGAACGGCAACCCCTTGGCGGGCCGCCGCATCTCCCTAGTAGGTTCCCTTTGGGAACGCAGTGCGTATCGAAAGGGAACCCACATGTCGCAGGAGACTTGGACCGCCGTCGACGACTACTTCAACGGCCTACTGGTCGAAGAGGACGACGTCCTGCTCGCAGCCGTGGCGGACAGCGACACCGCGGGACTGCCCCCGCACCAGGTCGCCCCCAACCAGGGCAAGCTGCTGAACCTCCTGGCAACGCTCCGGGGGGCCCGTACGATCCTGGAGGTGGGCACCCTCGGCGGCTACAGCACCATCTGGCTCGCTCGGGCCCTGCCTGCCGACGGCCGCCTGATCACCCTTGAGGCCGACGAGAAGTACGCCGCCGTAGCCGCCGCGAACATCTCCCGTGCCGGGCTGGACCACATCGTCGACCTTCGGGTCGGCCAGGCCCTGGAGTCGCTGCCCAAGCTGGCAGAGGAGGGCCAAGGCCCGTTCGACCTGGTCTTCATCGACGCCGACAAGCCGTCCAACCCGGCCTATCTGGAGTGGGCGATGAAGCTCACCCGGCCCGGCAGCGTCATCGTCGGCGACAACGTCGTCCGTGACGGCGCGATCACCGACGCGGCCAGTGCCGATCCCCGCGTCCAAGGTGTCCGGCGCTTCACCGAGCTGATCGCGCGGCACCCTCGCCTCACCGCCACCACCGTCCAGACCGTCGGCACCAAGGGTCACGACGGCTTCACCCTCGCGCTCGTCACCCGATAGAGAGCCGGAGGGCATGGCATGGCGCGCATCGTCGGCCTGACCTACTACCCCGTCAAAGGGTGTGCCGGTGTGACCACGCGACAGGGGTTCCTGACGCCCGCCGGTCTCGAGCACGACCGGAGCTTCATGGTCGTCAGCGATGAGGGCGTCTTCCGCTCCCAGCGCCGGGAACCCCGACTGGCCCTGATCCGACCCGTCATCAGTGACGACGGACAACGGCTCACCCTCCACGCCCCGCACACCGAGGCGCTGGACCTGCCCGTCGACGCCTCGGCCGCCCGCCGGCCGGTGAACCTCTTCGGGACCGCCTACCAGGGCATCGACCAGGGCGACACGGCCGCGGCATGGCTGTCCGACGTGCTGCTCACCCGCAGCCGCCTGGTGCGCGTACCGCCGGAGCACGACCGGGTCACCGACGGCAGGACACCAGGCACCTCCGGGTACGCCGACAGCTGCGCGGTGCACCTCATCTCACGCTCCACGCTCGAACTGCTCAACCGGAAGCTGGCCGAACGCGGCACGGCGCCGCTGCTTATGAACCGCTTTCGTCCGAACATCGTGGTCGACGGCTGGGACGAGCCCCACACCGAGGACCGGGTCCACGGCCTCAGGAGCGGCACGACCGAACTGGGCTACGCCAAGCTCGCCATCCGCTGCGCCGTCACGCTGGTCGAGCAGGAATCGGGACAGAGAGCGGGCCCGGAACCACTGCGCACCCTCGCGGCCTACCGGCGGGCCTCCCAGGGCGGCGTCGCCTTCGGAACAAAGCTTGCCGTGCTCCGGCCCGGCAGGATCTCCGTCGGCGACGACGTGACCGTCACCTCGTGGGGCGAGTCCGAACTGCACGCCTCCCACAGCGTGATCGACCGCTGAGGTGCTCAAGGACTTCACCCGGGCGCGCGTTGGGCGCGGGCCGTGTCGAGGCGGTCGAGCCGTCGCAGCGCGAGCAGCCCGCCGACGCCCGGAACGAGGGCGGGGACTTTGGCGGCGGCCGGGGCCTGCCTGACGCGCCAGGTCGCGATCACGACGAACAGGTAGGCGCAGCCGTGGGTGGGGCCCATCAGGGACGAAATGGGTTTGAGGTGGACAGTGAACACGTTGGCCAGCATCACGATCAGGGAGATCAGCTCGGCGTGAGCCGCGATGCGCAGATGGCGCGGAGACCGGAGGGGCATGGTCACACTCCCGTGGTGGAGCCGGGGCGGATGATCATCAGGATGGTGACGGTGGCCCACAGGAGGTTGAAGACGCCGGTGAGCACAGCCAGCCGGCCCGGTCTCAAGGGGGTCGGTGCCGGCGGCGCGGGGGGACCCGCCGTCTCGGCCAGGGCACGGTCCTGGGCGGGCAGGATGAGCAGGGCCAGGACGCCGGCGGCGGCCGCGGTCAGCAGGATCGAGGTGATCAGCCAGGCGTCGCCGAGGACGCCGAGGCTGCCGGCCGTGGCGAGGCCGAAGAGGGGGACGGCGATGCCGATGCCGGCGTAGACCCGGCAGATGCGGTGCAGTGTCCGCAGGGTCGTCCGGGCGTCGCCGTCCCCGGAGTCGCCGAGGGCGCGGCGCAGCGTCGCGGGGAACATGCTCGCGGCGACGGTGACCGGCCCGACGGCAATGATGGCGGCCAGGACGTGCAAGGACAGGAGAAGCTTGGTCATGCCTGGCGCTCCGGTGCGGTCCGGCGCTCGCCGGTGACCTTCGAGGCCGGAAGGCGGCCGGCCTTGGAGGTGCCCCGGAGGGTGTCGCCGTCCACCGTCACGTCGAACGCCGGGTTCAGCCGCATGGGCTTGGTGATGGCCTGCCTCCAGGTGAGCCGCTCGCCGTCGAAGGCGAGGTCGCTGAGCGGTACCTCCTCGCCGGCTCCGTGGGCGACGCCGGTCAGAACGCCGCCCTGCTCACGCAGTTCGACCACCGCCTTCATCGTGCCGATGGGTGTGGAGATGGACAGATTCCAGGTGCCTTCGACGGACATGCCGATGTTCTTCCTGACTGTGTGACGTGGATCGACGGGGGCTCAGAAGGTGGCGGGCGCCGGGCTTTGGGCGCGCCAGACGGTGCCGCGCCGTTCGTGGGCGAACAGTTCCTCGACCGCGTGGGCGATGCGCGGGCCCAGCTCGCGTTCCAGCAGGTACAGCCCCAGATCGAGCCCGGAGGTGACACTCGAGCCGGTGATCAGGTCGCCGTCGTCGACGACACGGGCGCGGATGGCGTGGGCGCCGGTGGCGTCCAGCAGGTCCAGGCCCAGGTGATGGGTGGTGGCGTGGCGTCCCTCCAGCAGGCCTGCCATGGCCAGGACGAGGGAGCCGCCGCAGACGGTGGCGACCGTGATGGCCGGGTCGTCCATCGCCCGCTCGAGGAGCGCGGGGAGCTCGGTGGCCAGGGCGCGGCCCAGCAGCACCGGGATGAACTCGTCCTGCTTCCACTCGCCGGCGCCCACCTCGTCCTTTGGAACCTCCCCGGGTTCGCCCACGCGGCCGGAGGCGCCGGGTACCAGGAGCATGTCCGCCCGCTCCAGGTCGAGGGCGCCGGCGGCGCGCAACGCCAGCCCCCCGGTGCCGCTCATCACCTCGCGGGGTCCCTCCGCGGAGACCAGCTCGACGGTCACCGCGCCGCCCGATGCCATGCCACCGGCGTACAGCACCTCATAGGGGGCGATGGCATCGAGCGGGTCGAAACCATCGAACAGGACAACCTGGATGTGCATGGGGCGTTCCCTCGGGGTCGATTTCTCTGCGACGCGTCGAAGTCAACCGTCCGCCCATCCGGTCGCCCAGTGGCACGAGTGACAGGTTTCAACGGGAAATCGCCATGAGCTCCCGAGGGCTTCAGAAGTGCGCTGACATGGGGCTGTCCGGATACCGATACGGATCCGCCGCGCGCCGAGGAGGTAGGTTCTGGCCATGCACACAGTCGCCGTCCTCGCGCTGGACCAGGTGATCCCGTTCGACCTGTCCACCCCGATCGAGGTCTTCTCGCGGACCCGCCTGCCCGACGGGCGGCCCGGCTACCAGGTCCGGGTGTGCGCCGAGCGCGACGAGGTCGACGCCGGAGCTTTCGTCCTGCGTGCCCCCTGGGCTCTGGAGGGCCTCCAGGACGCGGACACGATCATCGTGCCGGGCGTCACCGATCCCACGGCCCCGCTCTCCCCCGCCGTACGTGACGCCCTGCGGTCGGCCGCCGCTGACGGCACCCGGATCGCCTCCATCTGCGTGGGCACCTTCCCCCTGGCCGCCACCGGACTCCTCGACGGGCTGCGCGTCACGACCCACTGGCGCGCGGCCGGGCTTCTGGCCACCCTCCACCCGGACGTCGACGTCGACCCGGACGTCCTCTACGTCGACAACGGCCAGTTCCTCACCTCGGCCGGCGCGGCCGCGGGCATGGACCTGTGCCTGCACATGATCCGCCGGGACTACGGCTCGGCGGTCGCCGCCGACGCCGCCCGCCTGTCGGTGATGCCGCTCGAACGCGAGGGCGGTCAGGCGCAGTTCATCGTCCACGACCACGCCCCGGCGCCGCAGGGCTCCGAATGGGAGGCGCTGCTCACCTGGCTGCGGGAGAACCTGGCCCGCGACCTCACGCTCGCCGACATCGCCGCGCGATCCGGGACCAGCACCCGCACCCTCATCCGGCGCTTCCGCGAACAGACCGGCACCACCCCGCTCCAGTGGCTCCACCGGGCCCGCATCCGCCAGGCACAGCACCTGCTGGAGACCACGCAGCACTCCGTGGAGCGCATCGGCGGCCAGGTCGGCTTCGGTTCGCCCACCACGTTCCGCGACCGCTTCAAACGCACCACCGGCGTCAGCCCGCAGACCTACCGACGCACCTTCAGCTGAACCAGCGACGCTGAACCGGCGACTCGGAGCGCCGTGCCGGTCGGTCCAGGGCCTGGCCTCCTGAACTCCTGGAATGTCGGGCAGCGCCGGTCGGCTGCCGGTGGCGACGGCCACCGCGTTCCGGGCGGTGAGGGTGTTCTGTGCGCCGCCGTCGCGGGCAACGGTGACGCGGCGGGGACCGGCGATCCCGCCGTGGCCGCGGCGCATGCCCGCGAGGTGGCGGGGCCGCGCCGTACTGCACCAGAATCATCACATGGAGTACCTGCTCGAGGTCGTCATCCTCCCCGTAAGCGATGTCGACCGCACTCTGGCCTTCTACACCGAGCGTCTGGGTTTCAACCTCGACGTGGACTACGGCCCATCTCCCGACTTCCGAGTCGTGCAGCTGACGCCTCCCGGCTCCGCCTGCTCGGTGCAGATCGGGGTGGGTCTCACCGACGCCGAGCCTGGCTCCGTGCAGGGTCTGTACCTGGTTGTCCCTGATCTTGAGGCCGCGCGGGCCGAGCTGGTGGAGCGCGGCGTCGATGTCGGAGAGATCAAGCACAAGGCACCTCTAGACACGTGGCAGGGTGGCTTCGAGCCCGGCGTCGACCCGGGACGCCGCGACTACGCGAGCTTCGCCGAGTTCGCCGACCCCGACGGCAACACGTGGACGCTGCAGGAGCGCGGTTTTCGTCCCTAGTGATCTCATAACAAATACAGTCCCCCTTTTTAGTTGATTAATGAAACATCAAATGATCTAGACTTATATTAAAGCGCTTTCTAATTAGATAAAAAATAAAATCAATAATGTTATTCTTTTCTAAACATCATTTTGTCTTAGTTTTATTATTCATGAAATCTAGTCATAATCACTCAATCCATTACCTAAAACATGACACTTAAAACATTTTATATTGTACCATATCATGACTATTTTAATGAATACAATCACCTATTGTACAATATAATTACAATTAATCATCTTAGGTTAATTCAATTGAAATTAATATTTATCTATATTTCAACCAAATAGATGTTTTCTAAATATTGGTAATATATCTATTTTAACATATTCGTTTATCTATTTTGTAAACTATGTCATGATATAATAATTAAAAATTCACAAAACATAAGAGGTGTTCAAATGAAGTCGTTCACATTTTTCATGCATAATATCTATGCCATGGGCGGTACAGTTAAATCGATTTCGCAGCTAGCTAACACATTAGCTGAAAAGGGTCATCCTGTTACGATTATTTCAGTCTTTAGAGGCAAGGATCATCCCTATTTCAAATTACACAAAGATATCAAAGTACAAGTTTTAGTTGATTATCGTTTAAAACCAACTCATTTCAATGCTATTTTAGCAAATCGTATCAAAAAATATACACCCCTGTTAAAGCCTAAACGCATATCTCAATATGAACCTGGATTAAATCAATTTTCGAGTTACGTTGAGAAAAAGATGATTAAAGCGATCAAACGTGTATCAACAGATGTCCTAATTGGTACAAGGGCAAGTTTCAATATCTTAATTGCTAAATATCAGAATAAAAATGTTACTACCATTGCTATGGAACATATGAATTTCAATGCACATGATCAAAAATTCCAAAATCAAATCATTAATGCCTACCGCAATGTTAATAAAGTGACAACGTTGACTACAGCTGATCAAGCTATATATCAATCTAAACTAAAAACGCCTGTTTATGTCGTACCAAATATTGCTAATAATAAACGCATCGCTGCTCAAAAGAAAAATATTATTCTTGCAGCAGGCAGATTAGAATACGAAAAAGGATTTGATCTCTTATTAGAAAGTATCAGATTAATTCAAGATGATTTAAGACATTTAAATTATGAGTTACATTTATATGGTGATGGACAAGAGAAAGACCATTTAAAACAATTTATCGACCAATATCAATTAAAAGATATCGTACAACTTTATCCTGCCACACCATCCCTTAATCAAAAGTTAGCTCAAAGTAAAATCACTGTCATACCATCTAGAAACGAAGGGTTTGGTATGGTGATATTAGAAGCTATGGCACAAGATAACGTAGTTATAAGTTTCGATGGGAATACTGGCCCTGATTCAATCATTAAAAACGGTAAGAATGGTTACTTAGTTGCTCATGATGATACATCACAACTTGCGAAACGTATCGATTTAACGATGCATAATGATGATGAACTACAACACATTCTTCAAGAAGGACATGAGACACTTCAATCATATTCTGCAGAAGCCGTATATCACGACTTCATGAATATGTTCAATTAGCTTTCATTCATTAAATATCTTGTACTAAAAAAACTGATTCCTCGATGATCGAGAAATCAGTTTTTAAATGCTTATTTAATTTATTCTTACAATATCACAGATAATATAAATGTCCAGATACAAATGAAGATAAGTAATCCAACACTGTATCTTAAAGTCATTTTTAATAGTTCTGATTCTTTACCTACTTCTTTAACGGCTGCAGTTGCAATAGCAATGGATTGAGGAGAAATCAATTTCGCTGATACGCCACCGACTGTATTAGAAGCGACCAATAATGAACCACTTGTACCAATTTGTTGTGCTACAGATGCTTGAATAGGTGCAAATAGTGAGTTGTTATTCACAACTGAACCGGTCATGAATACACCAATCCAACCTAGTATTGGAGATAATAATGGGAATACATCGCCTGTTTTTGCAATTCCTTGACCCATAGCACTACTTAAACCACCATATGTTGTAATTTTAGAGATAGCTAAAATAAAGCAAATTGTTAAAATCGGTAACCATAACTCTTTAAATGTTACGCCAAATAAACGCCCTGCGTCACCAAATCCAACTTTTTTAGACATTAATACAGTAATAATAATCGTAATTAAAATCGCTGTACCCGTTTGTCCAATCAGGTTCAATGATAATGTGATTGGTTTATGTGCGACTTCACTAAATGTTCCTGGCAAATTAAAGTTCAATACTAAGCTTGATAATTTACCTTTAGGCAAGAATAAATTTTTGAATGATGGTGAGCTCCAAATCATAACTATAATCGTTAAAATGACAAATGGACTCCACGCATATAATATTGATTTAGCACTGTGATGTTTAACTGGTTCAGGTTCTACATCTTTTTGAACTCTAAACGTATGTTTAGGTTGGAATTTTCTAGAGAATAATGCTAAAGCTAACATTGATGCTAATGGTGGAATGATATCTGCTAATTCCGGTCCATTAAATACGGTTAATAAAGCTTGTAATACAGTATAAGTAATTGATACAACTAAGATTGAAGGTAACGTTTCTTTAATTCCTTTGAATCCATCAATGATAAAGATTAATAAGAACGGAATGAAGAAGTTGATAATAACTAAAGTAAATACAGATGTTTGAGAAACGCCCATAGCTGATACATCACCAGGTAAATGTAAAGTATCTATAACACCAACTGGTATACCAATAGCTCCTCCACCATGACGCCGGACAGCAGCATGCACACGGGCGTGGGCGCGACGGCGTGCGCGTCGGGCAGCCAGAACTGGAAGGGGACGGCGGCGGCCTT
>NZ_JBEXZD010000165.1:0-12932 GCF_040628575.1 Streptomyces sp. NPDC006393 | reverse complement strand
CACCGCCGCCGTGACCGCCGTCAGCAGGTTCAGGGCGCGCACCGGCAGCCCCGTCACCCGGGCGAACTCCTCGTCCTGGCTGACCGCGAACAGCTGGCGGCGCAGGCCCAGGGTGACCAGCACGACGAAGGCGGCCAGCAGGCAGATCGCCACGACGTCCGACTGGGAGACCGTCGAGAGGGAGCCGAAGAGATACGACGTGAGGTTGGCGTTGGAGCCGCCGGGGGCGAGGTTGATGAACATGACACCACCCGCCATGCCGCCGTAGAAGAGCATGGCGAGGGCGATGTCGCCGCGGGTGCGGCCGTACCAGCGGATCAGCTCCATCAGGACGGCGCCCAGCACGGACACCAGCGTCGCCATCCACACCGGGGACGTGGACAGCAGGAAGCCGAGGCCGACGCCCGTCATCGCGACGTGGCCGATACCGTCGCCCATCAGGGCCTGGCGGCGCTGGACGAGGTAGATGCCGACGGCCGGCGCGGTGATCCCGACCAGGACGGCGGCCAGCAGCGCCCGCTGCATGAAGGCGTAGTTCAACAGGTCCATCAGCTCAGCAGTCCCGTGCGGATCGGATCGGCGCCCGTGGCGTCGTGCGGGTGTACGTGGTCGTGGCCGGGCAGGGCGTGCTGGCCGACCGCCTTCGGCGGCGGGCCGTCGTGCAGGACGCAGCCGTCGCGCAGGACCACCGCCCGGTCGATCAGCGGCTCCAGCGGGCCGAGTTCGTGCAGCACCAGCAGGACCGTCGCGCCCTGGGCGACCTGCTCCTGAAGCGTGCGGGCCAGCACCTCCTGGCTGGCCAGGTCCACGCCCGCCATCGGCTCGTCCATGATCAGCAGCTCTGGGTCGGCGGCGAGCGCGCGGGCGATCAGCACCCGCTGGTGCTGGCCGCCGGACAGGGCGTTCACCGAGTCCTTGGCCCGGTCCGCCATGCCGACCAGTTCGAGGGCCCGGTGCACGGCCGCCCGGTCGGCCCTGCGGAAGACGCCGAAGCGGGTGCGGGAGAGCCGGCCGGACGACACGATCTCGGTGACCGTCGCGGGGACCCCGCCGGCGGCCGTGGTGCGCTGCGGTACGTAACCGACGCGCGCCCAGTCGCGGAAGCGGTGCCGTGGGGTGCCGAAGAGCTCGATCCCGCCGGCGCTCACCGGCACCTGGCCGATGACGCTGCGCACGGCCGTGGACTTGCCGGAGCCGTTCGCGCCGAGCAGGGCGACGACCTCGCCGCGGCGCACGGTGAGGTCGATGCCCCGCAGGACGGGGCGCGAGCCGAGTTCGGCGGTCACCCCGCGCAGGGCTATGACAGGCCCGCTGGTCATCTCGTCTCCCGTCACTTGGCGCCCAGTGCCTGCTGGAGGGCCTTGAGGTTGGCCTCCTGGACCGAGAAGTAGTCGGTGCCCCGGGACTTCTTCGTGATGCCTTCGATCGGGTCGAGGACGTCCGTCTTCAGGCCCGCGTCCGTGGCGATGGTCTTCGCGGTCCTGCCGCTGACGAGCGTCTCGTAGAAGACGGTGGTGACGCCGTCGGCCTTGGCCATCGTCTCCAGGTCCTTGACCCGGGCGGCGCTGGGCTCGGACTCCGGGTCGAGGCCGTTGATGGCCTCCTCGGTCAGGCCGTAGCGCTCGGCGAGGTAGCCGAAGGCGGCGTGGGTGGTGATGAAGACCTTGGTCCTGGTATGCGCGAGGCCGTCCTTGAACCGGGTGTTCAGCTCGTCGAGCTGCTTGACCAGGGCCGCGGTGTTCTTCCGGTAGTCGGCCGCGTGGTCCGGGTCGCCCTTCTCGAACGCCTTGCCGACGCCCTCGGCGAGCTGGGCGTAGCGCACCGGGTCGAGCCAGACGTGCGGGTCCTTGCCGCCGGTCTCCTCGCCCTCGTGGGTGTCGTGCGCGGTGGCGTGGCCGCCGACCTCGTTGCCGTGCTCCTCCAGGGTGGTCAGGGAGGCGGCGTCGATCTTCGTCTTGATCTCCGACTGGGCGATGGCCTTGTCCACCGAGGGCTGCAGGCCCTTGAGGTAGAGCGCCGCGTCGGACTCCTGGAGCCGCACGGTCTGCCGGGCGCTGATCTCCAGGTCGTGCGGCTCCTGGCCGGGCTGGGTGAGACTGGTGACGTGGACGTGGTCGCCGCCGATCCGCTCGGCGAGGAAGGCCATCGGATAGAACGACGCGACGACGTCGTACTTGTCCGTATTGCCTGCCGCGGAGCTGGTGGAGCATGCGGAGAGGGCTCCGAGGCCGAGGGTGGTGGCCGCCGCGACCGCGGTCCCGGATATGAGGCGTCGTCGTACGTTCATGACAGTCATTTTCAACTAACATGGAAACCGTTGTCAACAAGCGTCCGTGGAGGGGTCTGCGAGACCCGAACAGGCCTCTTACCGGGCACCGATTTGATTGAGGGGGAGCCCCCGCCGGTACCCTGAAGCATTCGCTGTGAAGCGCCTCGCTTCGTCGCCCGTCGTCGTAATGAAGAGAGCACCGTGGCCGCCGACAAGATCGACACCATCGTCAGCCTGAGCAAGCGCCGTGGCTTCGTATTCCCTTGCAGTGAGATCTACGGCGGCCAGAAGGCCGCCTGGGACTACGGACCGCTGGGTGTCGAGCTCAAGGAGAACCTCAAGCGCCAGTGGTGGCGCTACATGGTGACGTCGCGCGAGGACGTGGTCGGTATCGACTCGTCCGTGATCCTGGCCCCCGAGGTCTGGGTCGCCTCCGGCCACGTCGCCACGTTCACGGACCCGCTGACCGAGTGCACCGCGTGCCACAAGCGGTTCCGCGCGGACCACCTGGAAGAGGCCTACGAGGCCAAGCACGGCCGCATGCCGGAGAACGGCCTGGCCGACGTCAACTGCCCCAACTGCGGCAACAAGGGCCAGTTCACCGAGCCCAAGCAGTTCTCGGGCCTGCTCTCCACCCACCTCGGCCCGACCCAGGACACCGGCTCCGTCGCCTACCTGCGCCCCGAGACCGCCCAGGGCATCTTCACCAACTTCGCCCAGGTGCAGACCACCTCGCGCCGCAAGCCGCCGTTCGGCATCGCCCAGATGGGCAAGTCGTTCCGCAACGAGATCACGCCCGGCAACTTCATCTTCCGCACCCGCGAGTTCGAGCAGATGGAGATGGAGTTCTTCGTCAAGCCGGGCGAGGACGAGAAGTGGCACGAGTACTGGATGGAGCAGCGCTGGAACTGGTACACCGGCCTGGGCCTGCGCGAGGAGAACATGCGGTGGTACGAGCACCCGAAGGAGAAGCTCTCCCACTACTCCAAGCGCACCGCTGACATCGAGTACCGCTTCCAGTTCGGCGGCAACGAGTGGGGCGAGCTGGAGGGCGTCGCCAACCGCACCGACTACGACCTCTCCTCCCACGCCAAGGCCTCCGGCCAGGACCTGTCCTACTTCGACCAGGAGGCCGGCGAGCGCTGGACGCCGTACGTCATCGAGCCCGCGGCCGGTGTCGGCCGCGCGATGCTGGCGTTCCTGCTGGACGCCTACGTCGAGGACGAGGCGCCCAACGCCAAGGGCAAGATGGAGAAGCGCACGGTGCTGCGCCTGGACCACCGCCTGGCCCCGGTGAAGGTCGCGGTGCTGCCGCTGTCCCGGAACCCCGAGCTGTCGCCCAAGGCCAAGGGCCTGGCCCAGGCCCTGCGCCAGCACTGGAACATCGAGTTCGACGACGCGGGCGCCATCGGGCGGCGTTACCGCCGCCAGGACGAGATCGGCACGCCGTACTGCGTGACGGTCGACTTCGACACCCTGGACGACAACGCGGTCACCGTCCGCGAGCGTGACTCGATGAAGCAGGAGCGCGTGTCGCTGGACCAGATCGAGGGGTACCTGGCTGGGCGCCTTCTCGGCGCCTAGTCGCTGCGCTGGGCTTGGCGGGTGGGGTGTCTTTGCCCACCCGCCCGCCCGTCTCGGTCACTTCAGTGGTGGCCGTCCCTGGGGCTCCGCCCCAGACCCCGGCGGGGGCTTTGCCCCCTGCGCCCCCAGACCCCGGCGGGGGCTTTGCCCCCTGCATCCCCAGGGTTTGCCCAGCCGCCCGCCCGTCTCGGTCGCTTCACGGGTGGCCCGCACAGAGTCGTCGCTGACTCCCCGTCCGGGCGCGCTTATTGGTCCCCTATAGCCGCCCCGCTTTGGACCTGGGTCCCCGGCCGCCGCGGCGGCAGGGTGGTCGCATGAGTCTCGCCTTTCTCCTCACCACGCTGGTCGTCGTCGCCACGCCCGGTACCGGCGTCGTCTACACCCTCGCCGCCGGGCTCTCCCGGGGGCCTCGCGCGAGCGTCGTCGCCGCCTTCGCCTGCACGCTGGGGATCGTGCCGCACGTCCTGGCCGGCGTGACGGGGCTGGCCGCGCTGCTGAACGCCAGTGCGGCGGCCTTTCAGATCCTCAAGTACGCCGGGGTCGCCTACCTCCTGTACATGGCGTGGGCGACGGCCCGGGACAAGGAGTCGATCGTCGTCGCGGAGGAGGACGCACCCGCCTCGGCGGGGCGTGTGATCGTGCGCGGGGTGCTCATCAACATCCTCAACCCGAAGCTGACGATCTTCTTCTTCGCCTTCCTGCCGCAGTTCGTGGACCCGGGTGAGCCGCACGCCCTGCCGCGGATGCTCGGGCTGAGCGCGGTGTTCATGCTGGCGACCTTCGTGGTGTTCGCCGCGTACGGCGTCCTCGCCGCCTCCGTGCGCAGCCACGTCGTCTCACGGCCGCGTGTGATGACGTGGCTGCGGCGGAGCTTCGCGGGGTCGTTCGTGGCGCTGGGCGCCAAGCTCGCGCTCACCGCACGGTGAGCGGGGTGCGGGGTGAGGGCGTCCACAGTGGGGTGACAAGTAATGAATGACAGATATTGAAATCTGTCATTCGTCATGGCATGGTGGAGCCATGACGATGAACAACCGATCCCTCGGCACCACCGGTCCCCAGGTCTCCGCCCTCGGCCTCGGCTGCATGGGCATGTCCGCGCTGTACGGCGAGGCGGACCGCACCGAGTCCGCCGCCACTGTCCACGCCGCCCTCGAAGCGGGCGTGACCCTGCTCGACACCGGCGACTTCTACGCCATGGGCCACAACGAGATGCTGATCGGCGAGGCCCTGCGCACCGCGCCCTCCGCCCGCCGCGAACAGGCCCTGGTCAGCGTGAAGTTCGGCGCGCTGCGCGACCCCGACGGCAACTGGAGCGGCTACGACGGCCGCCCCGCCGCCGTGAAGAACTTCGCCGCCTACTCGCTCCAGCGCCTCGGCGTCGACCACATCGACGTCTACCGGATCGCCCGGGTCGACCCCGACGTACCGATCGAGGAGACCGTCGGCGCGATCGCCGAGCTGGTCGAGAAGGGCTACGTACGGCACATCGGCCTCAGCGAGGCCGGCGCCGAAACCATCCGGCGGGCCGCCGCCACCGCGCCGATCTCGGACCTCCAGATCGAGTACTCGCTGATCTCGCGCGGCATCGAGGACCGGATCCTGCCCACCACCCGCGAGCTCGGCATCGGCATCACCGCGTACGGCGTCCTCTCGCGCGGGCTGATCTCCGGGCACTTCAGCCGCGACAGGCAGCTCGCCGCGACCGACTTCCGGGCGCACTCGCCCCGCTTCCAGGGCGAGAACCTCCAGCACAACCTGAACCTCGTCGAGGCGCTGCGGAAGATCGCCGAGGGCAAGGGCGTCACCGTCGCGCAGACCGCGATCGCATGGGTGCTCTCCCGGGGCGAGGACATCGTGCCGCTGGTCGGCGCCCGCACCCGCGAGCGGCTGTCGGAGGCGCTGGGCGCGCTCGACGTCACCCTGGACGCGGCCGACCTGAGCGCCATCGAGGAGGCCGTGCCGGCGGACGCGGCGGCGGGCGAGCGCTACCCCGAGTCGCAGATGGCCCACCTGGACAGCGAACACTGACGACGGCGCCGGCCACGCGTCCAGGTACGGTCTAAGGCATGTCACCCACCACCGAGACCCTGACCGCCGAGCGCATCCTCGAGGCGACCGAGGAGGTGCTGCGCCGCCACGGGCCGGCGAAGGCCACCGTGGTGGACGTGGCCCGCGCGCTCGGCGTCAGTCACGGCAGCGTCTACCGCCACTTCCGCACCAAGGCGGCGCTGCGCGAGGCGGTGACGAAACGGTGGCTCGACCGGACCTCCGAGGCCCTGTCGGGCATAGCCGCCCAGGAGGGGCGCGACCCCGAGGCGCGGCTGCGCGACTGGTTCCAGGGGCTGTTCGACGCCAAGCGCCGCAAGGCGGGACACGACCCCGAGCTGTTCGCCACGTACTCGGTCCTCACGGACGAGAACGGCGCGGCGGTCGGCGAGCACATCGACGACCTCACGGCCCAGCTGACCCGGATCGTGGAG
Organism: Streptomyces sp. NPDC006393; assembly: GCF_040628575.1. Taxonomy (NCBI): domain Bacteria; kingdom Bacillati; phylum Actinomycetota; class Actinomycetes; order Kitasatosporales; family Streptomycetaceae; genus Streptomyces; species Streptomyces sp. NPDC006393. Next base: position 6,599 of record NZ_JBEXZD010000165.1, on the reverse strand, counting down.
GCCGGCGTCGCCGCCGGCGCCCTCACCTCCGCCGACCCGGCCGCCACGGCCCGCGCCCTCTTCCACGCCACCGGCCGCTTCCACGACCCGTGCTACGCGCGGGAGTGGGAGCGGCCACAGGTGCAGGAAGAGTTCGACGCGGTCCTGGACCTGCTGCTGCGGGGACTGCGGCCCTAGGGGGTAGGGGCGAGACACCCCCTTAGGGGACGTCTCGCCTCCTAGGAGGTGTCCTCCGCCTGCCCCTGTCAGGCGGTCGCGCGCCAGAAGTCGCGCATCAGTCGGGTGGGCGTCGGATCGTTCATGGCCACCTGGGTGAGCAGGATCGTCACCGTTCCCGTGGGGGTGCGGTGGGCGGTGGTGCCGGTGCCGCCGGCCCAGCCGTAACGGCCCGGGACGTTCCACGGATCGGCCGGCGTGACGTCGACCTGGCCTCCGTAGCCCCATCGCACCCTCCGCCCGAGCCCTCCGCCCGTGCCCTGTGCCTGCACCCCCGGCGTCAGCCGATCGTGCGGGGCAGTCGGAGGCTGAGCAGGCCCGTCAGGACCACGCCCGCCAACTGGACGAGCAGCGTGATCACCAGGGCGTCCCGCATGCCCGAGCCGGGGACCAGGGACAGGAACAGCGTGCCGAGCGTGGCCACGCCCAGCGCCAGCGACGACTGCTGGGCGGTGACCATGACCCCGCTGCCCACCCCGGCCCGGGCGGCCGGCACCTCGGAGAGGATGATCCGGAAGACGATGGGCAGCTGGAGCGCCTGTCCGGCGCCGGCCACCGCCGCCCCGGGCAGCAGTTCCACGACGCCGAGGTGCGGCCAGGACTGCCGGACGGCCAGCGCCATCAGGCCCACGCCCACGAGCTGCACCACCGCGCCCGCCGTCACCACGCGCGTGCCGTACCGGGCGACCAGCCGGGGCCCGGCCAGCGAGACGAAGAAGAACACCACGGCCATGGGGGCGAGGGCCAGCCCCGCCGGGACCGGGCCGAGGCCCGCGCCGCGCTGCAACGCCACCGCGATCACGAACATGAAGCCGCTGAAGCCGACCGAGAACGGCACGATCAGCGCCAGGCCGCGGCGCAGCGACACCAGCCGGAACAGGCTCGGCGGCACCAGCGGCGTACGGCCCTGCCGGTCGGCCCGCCGCTCCACCGCGTAGAACACCGCCGCAACCAGCGGGAACGCGGCCAGCGACAGCCACGTCCACAGCGGCCAGCCCGCCGCACGGCCCTCGGTGAGGGGCGCGAGCAGCGCCAGCAGGGACACCGCCAGCAGCACCGTGCCGGGGCCGTCGACCGGCTCCGGGTGCTGCGAGCGGGTCTCCGGGACGGACCGGACGGCCAGCACCAGGCCGGCGATCACGACGGGCACGTTCACCAGGAACACCGAGCGCCAGCCGGTGCCCCACACGTCCGCGGCGACCAGGACGCCGCCGAGGATCTGCCCCGCCACCATGGACAGGCCCGCCGTCGCCCCGTACAGGCCCATCGCCCTGGCCCGGCGCGGGCCGGACGTGGCCGCCTGGATGGTGGCGAGCACCTGCGGCAGCATCGCGGCGGCCGACGCGCCCTGCGCGACCCGCGCCGCCACCAGCGACCAGGCTCCGGGCGCGAGTCCGCAGGCCAGCGAGGTCAGGCCGAAGGCCGCCATGCCGCCGAGGAAGAGACGGCGCCGGCCGAACAGGTCGCCCAGCCGTCCGCCGAGGACCAGCAGGACGGCGTACGCCACCCCGTACCCGGCGACGACGAGTTCCAGGACGGCCTCGCTCGCGTGCAGGTCCCTGCCGATGGTGGGCAGGGCGACGTTGACGATGAAGAAGTCGATGAGCGGAAGTGCCGCGGCCAGCAGCACCGTGAAGAGTCCGAGCCCGCCCAGCGAGGGTGGTGTCGCCGCGACGGACCGGACAGTGCGTGAAGTGATGGTTCGGGTGGTCACGGATCCGAGCGTGCGCCCCGGCCCAGACGGGTACCAGAGTGTTCTTATCCTGGTAGCAGCAGTACCTGGCAACAGGGTTCGTGCGCGGGCAGGCTGGAGGCATGACCACCATGGCTCACGAGACGCGGATCCGGGAAGCGGCGCGCGAGGCGGGGGACGAGCGCCGGACCGCGCGCTCCCGGGAGGCCGCGGCGTCGGCGATCCGGCGGCATGAACTGGCCGCCTTCCTGCGCCACCGGCGCGAGCACATCGCACCCGAGCGGGTCGGTCTGCCCCGCGGCCCCCGGCGCCGTACGCCGGGCCTGCGCCGCGAGGAGGTCGCGCACCTCTCCGCGGTCGGCGTCACCTGGTACACCTGGCTCGAACAGGCCCGCGACATCCAGGTCTCCGTGCAGGTCCTGGACGCCCTGGCCCGCACCCTGCTGCTCGACCCGGGCGAGCGGGCGCACCTGTTCCAGCTGGCCGGCGCCACGGACCCGGCCCCGTCGGCCACCTGCCCGTCGGTCACGCCGGCCATGCGAGCCCTGCTGGAGCAGATCGAGCCCTTCCCGGCCTGCCTCCAGAACAGCCGGTACGACATCCTCGCCTACAACCGCAGCTACGGCCTGCTCCTCTGCGACCTGGACGCGGTGGCGCCGGAGGACCGCAACTGCATGGTCCTGGCGTACACCCACGAGGAGTGGCGCTCCTCGATCGTGCACCTGGAGGACGCCACCCGGCACATGGCGGCCCGGTTCCGCGCCGCGATGGCCGGGCATCTGGCCGACCCGACCTGGAAGACGCTGCTGAAGCGGCTGCGCGACCAGTCACCCGACTTCTGCCGGGCCTGGGACCGGCACGAGGTGGTCGCCCCGGCGAGCAAGCGCAAGGAGTTCCGCAACGCCCACGTCGGCCGCCTCACCGTCGACCACACCGACCTGTGGCTCAGCCCCGAGGTGGGGCCGCGCATGGTGACGTACGTACCGGTGGACGAGGAGTCGCGCGAGCGGCTGGAGAAGCTGCACGCGATCGCGCTGGAGCGCAGCGCGTAGGGCCCGCTCGTCAGGGCGGGGCGTGTCGGGGCGGGGCGTGTCAGGGCGGGGCGTGTCAGGGAGGGCCCGCGGGGGGAGCGGCTCAGGCGCCGACGCCCGCCGCCTGGCGGACCTCCTGCTCCTGGAGCCGGTCGGCCGTGTGCTCGGCCGTGCGCCGGGCCCAGCGGCCGGAGGTGATCGCGCCCAGTATCAGCACCGCGAGTCCGCAGACCACCAGCACCCACCACCCGGACCGGGCGGCCGTCACGAACGCGTCCTTGTACGAGGACGAGCCGACCCCGGAGGCCAGCAGCGCACCGACCACGGCGACGCCGAGGGTCTGCCCGAGCTGCCGGCTGGTGGAGGCGACGGCCGCGGCGACACCGGCCTGGGCGCGCGGCATGCCGGAGACCGCCGTGTTGGTGATGGGGGCGTTGACGAAGCCGAAGCCGATGCCGAACAGCAGGTATCCGATCATGAGGGTGAGGTCGGACGTCTCGGCCTCGAAGACCGCGAACAGCAGCGCGCTCGCCGTCATGGCGGTCCCGGCGATCAGCAGGGGCAGACGCGGGCCCCGGTTGCCGACCAGCCGCCCGGACAGCGGGGCGAACAGGAAGGTGGGCCCCGCCATCGGCAGCATCCACAGGCCCGCGTGCAGGGCGTCCAGGCCGCGCACGTTCTGGAGGTAGAGCGTGGACAGGAAGAGGAAGCCGCCCAGGGCCGCGAAGCCGCTGATCGCGATCACCGTGGCGCCGCTGAACGGGGCGGAGCGGAAGAACCGCAGGTCGATGAGGGGTTCGGTGCGGCGCGGTTCGTACCACAGCAGGCCGAGCAGGGCGGCGAGCGCCACGGCGGCGAAGGGCAGGACCCGGGCCGCGCTCGCGTCCGGCGCCTCGATGATCGCGTACGTCAACGCGCCGAACAGGGCGATGACCAGCACCTGGCCGACCGGGTCGGGGCGGCGGGCCTTCGGGGCGCGGGACTCGGGGACGAAGCGGAGGGTGAGCAGGAGCGCCGCGAGGGCGACGGGCAGGTTGACCCAGAAGATCGAGCGCCAGCCGACCGACTCCACCAGCAGGCCGCCGACCAGCGGTCCGGCCGCCATCGATATGCCGACCACGGCGCCCCACGCACCGATCGCGCGGGCGCGCTCGCGCGGGTCGGTGAAGGTGTTGGTGATGATCGACATGGCGACCGGGTTGAGCATCGAGCCGCCGACGGCCTGCACCATGCGGAAGACGACCAGCAGTTCGAGGTTCGGTGCGAGCGAGCACAGCAGCGAGCCGATGCCGAAGACGACGAGGCCCGTCATGAACACGCGTCGGCGGCCGATCCGGTCGGCCGTCGAGCCCGCGAGCATCAGCAGCGACGCCAGCACCAGCGTGTAGGCGTCGATGGTCCACTGAAGGCCGGACGTGGTGGCGTGGAAGTCGCGCTGCAACGAGGGGAGTGCGACGTTCAGAACGGTGTTGTCCAGGCTCACGATCAGCAGGCTCATGCAGCAGATCGCGAGCACCAGCAGACGCCGGCGGTGGCTGAGCTCGGGCATGCGTTCCATCGTAGTCGATTTCGATAGTGCGGTTAACTAATGAGTGGTACATGATCTCGGTCGATACGCGACAATGGGGGAATGCCCACGCCCGAGTCCCCCTTGCAGATCGGTCCGCACCCCGTCCGGCCGCCGGTGGTCCTGGCCCCTATGGCCGGCATCACCAACGCACCCTTCCGCACCCTGTGCCGGGAGTTCTCCGGCGGCAAGGGCCTGTTCGTGAGCGAGATGATCACGACCCGGGCCCTGGTCGAGCGCAACGAGAAGACCATGCAGCTGATCCGGTTCGACGCGAGCGAGACGCCCCGCTCGATCCAGCTGTACGGCGTCGACCCGGCGACCGTCGGCAAGGCCGTCCGCATGATCGCGGAGGAGGACCTCGCCGACCACATCGACCTGAACTTCGGCTGCCCGGTGCCGAAGGTGACCCGCAAGGGCGGCGGCTCGGCCCTGCCCTACAAGCGCAACCTGCTGCGGGCGATCCTGCGGGAGGCCGTGAGCGGCGCCGGGGACCTGCCGGTCACGATGAAGATGCGCAAGGGCATCGACGACGACCACCTCACCTACCTCGACGCCGGCCGGATCGCCGTGGAGGAGGGCGTGACGGCCATCGCGCTGCACGGCCGCACCACCGCCCAGCACTACGGCGGCACCGCCGACTGGGACGCGATCGCCCGGCTGAAGGAACACGTGCCCGAGATCCCGGTGCTCGGCAACGGCGACATCTGGTCGGCTCAGGACGCGCTGCGCATGGTGCGCGAGACGGGGTGCGACGGCGTCGTGGTCGGGCGCGGATGCCTGGGCCGGCCGTGGCTCTTCGCCGACCTGGTGGCGGCGTTCGAGGGCCGTACGGACGCGGATGCCCGTGCCGGAGGCACCGATGGGGGCGGCGTACGGCCCACCCTGCGCGAGGTCGCGGACGTCATGGTCCGCCACGCCACCCTGCTCGGGGAGTGGATCGGCGACGAGTCGCGGGGCGTCATCGACTTCCGCAAGCACGTCGCCTGGTACCTGAAGGGCTTCGCGGTCGGCTCCGAGATGCGCAAGCGGCTCGCGATCACGTCCTCCCTCCAGGAGCTGCGCGCCGGCCTGGACGAGCTGGACCTGGACCAGCCGTGGCCGGTCGGTGCGGAGGGGCCCCGCGGCCGTACGTCCGGCAACAACCGGGTGGTGCTGCCGGACGGCTGGCTGAAGGACCCGTACGACTGCGCGGGGGTGAGCGAGGACGCTGAGCTGGATACCTCCGGTGGTTGAGCGGGGCCTTCTTTGCCCGCCCGCCCGCCCGTCTCGGTTGCTCGAGAGGTGACCGTCCCAGGGGCTCCGCCCCTGGACCCCGCCGGGGCTGCGCCCCGGGCTTTGCCCGCCCGCCCGCCCGTCTCGGTTGCTTGAGGGGTGGTCGTCCCCGGGGCTGCGCCCCTGGACCCTGCCGGGGCTGCGCCCCGGGCTTTGCCCGCCCGCCCGTCTCGGTTGCTTGAGGGGTGGTCGTCCCAGGGTTCCGCCCCTGGACCCTGCCGGGGCTGCGCCCCGGGCTTTGGCCGCCCGCCCGTCTCGGTTGCTTGAGGGGTGGTCGTCCCCGGGGCTCCGCCCCTGGACCCCGCCGGGGCTCCGCCCCTGGGCCCCGTCCCTGGACCCCGTCCCTGCGCCCCGCCAGGGCTGCGCCCCTGGACCCCGTCCCTGGGTCCTGCCGGGGCTGCCGTCCGACCGTCGGCCCCTCGCGCCCCTCGCACCCCTCGCGCCGTTCGGCTCGGGTGGCTCGATGGTGCCAGGGGCGGGGTGTCGGGGGGTCAGCTCTTCCTGGGGTGGGGGGTGGAGCCGTACGCCGTCAGGAATCGGTCGCGGAAGGCGCTCATCTTCCAGACGGGGGCGTTGTGGGCGGGGCGCAGGCCGTCGGTCCAGCCCCAGTCGGCGATTTTGTCGAGGACCTTGGGGTCCTTGGCGACGATGGAGACCGGCACGTCCCGGCTGGCGTGGTCGCCGCTGACCCGGGCGATGGGCTGGTGGTCGCCGAGGAAGACCAGCACGGTGTCGTCGTCGCCGTAGCGCTGGAGCCACTGGGTCAGGGCCGTCACCGAGTACTGGACCGACTTGCCGTACTCCTCGCGGGAGCGGG
>NZ_JBEXZD010000164.1:0-13095 GCF_040628575.1 Streptomyces sp. NPDC006393 | reverse complement strand
ACTGCTGCTGGCCGATGCCCGCCTGGTCGAAGGTGTCGGGCACGGGCAGGGTGCCCCAGCGGTTGACCGGCCAGGCCCGCACGATGGCGCGTCCGACGACGTCCTTGACCGGGACCATGCCGTGGTTCCTGTCGGCCTGGTTGTAGCGCGAGTCCCGGGAGTTCTGCCGGTGGTCGCCCATGACCCAGATGTAGCCGTTGGGCACGGTCACCTTGAACTGGCCGCCCTGGTCGTCCTGGCTGCACGGCGTGTTACCGGGGTAGACGTAGGACGACTCCTCCAGCGCCTTGCCGTTGACGATCAGGGGACCGGTGCCGTGGCACTCGACGGTGTCGCCGCCGACGCCGATGACCCGCTTGATGAGGTCCTTCTCCTCCGCGGACGGCATCAGGCCGATCCAGCTGAGCACCGTCTGGAGGGCGTTGGGCTTGGCCGTCGGCTCACCGGCCAGCCAGTCGTCCGGGTCGTGGAAGACGACGACCTCGCCGCGGTCGGGCTCGGAGCCGAACCACGGGGTCAGCTTGTCGACCAGAACCCGGTCACCGCGCTGCAAGGTGTCCTGCATCGAGTCGGACGGGATGGAGAACGCCTGCACGAGGAACGTCTTGATCAGCAGCGCGAGCACCAGCGCGATACCGATCAGGATCGGCAGTTCCTTCCAGAACGAGCGGGGTTTCCTCGCCTCAGATGTGGTCTCGCCGGTCCCTTGTTCATCGGTCTGGTTGTGCTCGGTCACCCTGCCGTCCTCGGCCGCTTCGCTCTCACTCCCGGAGGCCACGGCGGGGTGCGCGGGGCGGGCCGCCGCATCCACGGGGTGTCCGCGGTGCTCCTCGCCGTCGCTTCCGGACCGTGCGCCAACCGCCACATCCCCCACGCCAACTCCTTACTCCGTGCCGCCGCCCGCGCCACGCCCGGCGCAGGCCCACCACTCCCATAACGAGCGGGAGTTCCGCAGGGGTCGGGAGCTGAACCGATCTGTTGGGATCGTCCGGGGCAACCCTATGCGACAGGCGGGCGGCGGCGGTCGATCCGGCCGCCGCGTCGGACACGGCGGCGAAGGTTTTCGGTTCCTTCAGTGTGCTCCAGTGGCCGAGCGGCCAGCCGATGACCATGGCCCGGCCCACGACGGATTTCTCCGAGACCGTACCGCCGTACGGCGTGTTGCGGTGCGCGCGCGAGTCGGCGGAGTTGCCCCGGTGGTCGCCCATCACCCACAGCCGTCCCGGCGGAACCGTGATGTCGAACGGCTGCTCGGAGGGCGTGTCACCCGGATAGATGTAGTCCCCCTCGTTCAGCGGAACGCCGTTCACGGTGACCCGGCCCTGCGCGTCGCAGCACTTGACGTGGTCGCCGCCGACGCCGATGACCCGCTTGATGAGGTCCTTCTCGTTGTCGGAGGGCAGCAGGCCGATGAAGGTCAGGCCCGCCTTGACCTGCTTGACCCCGACCGGGTCGTTCTTCTTCGTGGTCTGCTCGCCGGCCAGCCAGCCGCCCGGGTCGTGGAAGACGACCACGTCCCCGCGCTGCGGCTTGGAGCCGAACCACGGGGTGAGCTTGTCGACCAGCACCCGGTCGCCGATGCGGATCGTCTGTTCCATGGAGCCCGACGGGATCACGAAGGCCTGCACGAGGAAGGTCTTCAGGACCAGGGCTATGAGCACGGCGACGCCGACGAGGAGCGGGATCTCCCGGACGGCGGAGCGCCTGCGCTTGCGCTTGACCTTGCGCTGCAACTTGCGCCGCTCCGCGCGGGTGCGGCCGCCGGCCGGGCCGCCGGCGCGCCGGGCCCCGGTGGGCAGCAGTTCGTCGGCGGCGCTGACCGGCGCACCCCGTGGTTTGCCGCGGTTACCCATGGGTGCCGCCCGCGTGGTCGGCGGCCGGCACGCGCGCGTAGGCGCCGGGGCGGGTGAGGTGGGTCCAGTGGCCGTAGGGCCAGACGATCCAGTCGGCCCGGCCGACGACGTCGCCGACGGGGATCATGCCGCCGCCCGGGGAGCCCAGATGGTCGCGGGAGTCGCTGGAGTCGCCGCGGTGGTCACCGAGCACGAACAGGGTGCCGTCGGGCACGGCGACGTCGAAGGGCACCGTGGAGGGACGGTCGCCGGGGTACAGGAAGGTCGACTCGTCGACCGGCCGGCCGTTCACCTCGATCCTGCCCTCCTTGTCACAGCAGACCACATGGTCACCCCCCACACCCACAACGCGTTTGATGTAGTCGGCGTGCCCGAAGTAGCCGGTGCCGTCGAACACGACGACATCGCCGCGCCGCGGCGCGGCACCGAAACGGTACGCCAACTTGTTTACGAGAACGCGGTCCCCGATCCTCAATCCCTGCTCCATGGATCCGCTCGGGATCTGGAACGGTTGCAGCACGAACGTGTTGAGGAGCAGCACGAGGACCAGGCAGATCAGCGCGGTCAGGGTGATCCGCCCGCCGGGCAGCCAGTCGGTGATCCCCGCCACCAACGACGAACGCGACCGGTCCTCCGGCCCCCGCGCACCGGGAGCCTGGTCGGCTCCGGCGTCGGAGGGGCGGGAGGAGCGGTCGCGCTCCGTCGGCTGTGCTTCGGTGTCCATCGGGGCGGAATGCTATCCCGCCCCGCTGAGAACCCGCGCCGGACCCGTGGTGCGGTCCGGTGCGCGAAAAGCGCTCAGCTCTCGCGCTTCTCCTTGATCTTCGCGGCCTTGCCGCGCAGCTCACGGAGGTAGTACAGCTTGGCGCGGCGCACGTCACCCTTGGTGACGAGCTCGATCTTCTCCACGATCGGGGTGTGCACCGGGAAGGTGCGCTCGACGCCGACGGAGAAGGAGACCTTGCGGACCGTGAAGGTCTCGCGCACGCCGGAACCCTGGCGGCGGATCACCACGCCCTTGAACTGCTGCACACGGGAGCGGTTGCCCTCGATGACGCGGACGTGGACGTTGACGGTGTCGCCCGGGCGGAAGGCCGGGACGTCGCTGCGCAGCGACGCGGCGTCGACGGAGTCGAGCAGGTGAGACATTTCGTCTGCTTTCTTCGCCGATGCCACAGGTCATCAGCGGAAACTAGGGGGTTTTCCGAAAAGGACCGCTGTGCGGTCGGGGCGGGCGTCGTGTCCCCCTGTGGCAGGGGCGCACGCCGGACGGCGCACAGCAGCGGCCTATTCTTCCACGTCGTCGGTCCTGCGCCAAAATCGGCCGTACGGCTCGCCGCCGGGGTCGGGCGCCCAGCCCAGGATGGACAGCATCTCGCGGTCCTTCTTGTCGAAGGCCTTGGGATCGCAACGTTCGATCAGGTCGGGCCGGTTGGCCGTGGTGCGCCGCAGGGCCTCGTCGCGGCGCCAGCGGGCGATCTTCCCGTGGTGGCCGCTGAGCAGCACCTCGGGGATGCCGCGCTCGCGCCACCGCGGCGGCTTGGTGTAGACGGGGCCCTCCAGCAGGCTCGCCATGGCGCCGGGCGCGAAGGAGTCGTCCCGGTGGGACTCGGCGTTGCCGAGGACACCCGGCAGCAGCCGGGCCACGGCCTCCGTGACCACCAGCACGGCCGCCTCTCCCCCGGCGAGCACGTAGTCGCCGATGGACACCTCGTAGACGGGCATGCGGGTCGCGTACTCGTCCACGACCCGGCGGTCGATGCCCTCGTAGCGGGCCGGGGTGAAGATCAGCCAGGGGCGTTCGGAGAGCTCGACGGCGAGTTCCTGGGTGAAGGGGCGTCCGCTGGGGGTCGGGACGATCAGCGCGGGCGCGTGGGAGCCCGTCTCGTAGCCCTCGGCGAGGACGGAGTCCAGGGCGTCGCCCCAGGGTCCGGTCATCATCACCATGCCGGGACCGCCGCCGTAGGGCGTGTCGTCGACCGTGTTGTGGCGGTCGTACGTCCAGGAGCGCAGATCGTGCACGCGCACGTCCAGCTGCCCGCGCGCGCGTGCCTTGCCGACGAGGGAGACGTTCAGCGGCTCCAGGTACTCGGGGAAGATCGTGACGACGTCGAGGCGCATCAGGACTCGTCCCCGGAGTTCCCGGAGTCCCCGGCGGCCTGGGGGGCCTCGGAAGAAGCGATCTCGGCACGGTCGTCGATCAGACCCGGCGGCGGCGCGACGACGGCCCTCTGCTCCTCGAGGTCGATCTCGGTGACGATCTCCGCGACGAACGGGATCATCACCTCGGTGCCGTCCGGACGCTCGACGATGAACAGGTCCTGGGAGGGCAGGTGCGAGATCTCGCTGATCCGGCCGACCGTCTCACCGTCCTCGGTGACCACGTCGAGGTCGATGAGCTGATGGTCGTAGTACTCGTCCTCCTCCTCGGGCAGCTCGTCGGGGTCCACCTCGGCGATGAGCAGGGTGTTGCGGAGGGCCTCGGCGGCGTTGCGGTCGCCGACGCCCTCGAAGCGCAGCAGGAGCCGGCCGCTGTGGACGCGTCCGGTCTCGATGGTGAGCGGTCCCGCGGAGGCGGGGTCGGTGGCGAGTACGGCGCCGGGCGCGAGCCGGAGCTCCGGCTCGTCGGTACGGACCTCCACGGTGACCTCGCCCTTGATGCCATGGGCACGGCCGATCCGTGCGACTACCAGCTGCACGTGTCCAAATCTCCTGTCATACGACTGCGGGCCGGGGACGGCCCAGTGGCCCTCCCCGGCCCGAGCCGGTTGCGATGCGTCAGCGGACGTGGTCCACGTCGACGAGGTCGACACGGACGCCGCGGCCGCCGATGGCACCCACGACGGTGCGCAGGGCGCGTGCGGTGCGGCCGTTGCGACCGATCACCTTGCCGAGGTCGTCGGGGTGGACCCGGACCTCCAGCACACGTCCGCGACGCAGGTTGCGCGAGGCGACCTGCACATCGTCAGGGTTGTCGACGATGCCCTTCACGAGGTGCTCAAGCGCCTCTTCGAGCATGCTGCTCAGGCCTCGGTCGACTCAGACGAAGAGGACTCGGTGGCCGCCTCGTCCTTCTTCTCAGCCTTCTTCTTCTGGGTGATCGCCTCACCCTTGCCCTCGTCCTCGCCGCCAAGGGCCTCGAACGACGGACGCGCGGCCTTCTCCGCCGGCTGCAGCAGCGGCGCAGGGGCGGGCTCGCCCTTGAACTTCTGCCAGTCGCCGGTCTTCTTCAGGATGGCGAGCACGGGCTCGGTCGGCTGGGCGCCGACGGAGAGCCAGTACGCCACCCGCTCGGCGTTGACCTCGATGCGCGAGGGGTTCTGCACCGGGTGGTACAGACCGATCTCCTCGATGGCCCGGCCGTCACGGCGGGTACGGGAGTCGGCGACGACGATGCGGTAGTGAGGCGAACGGATCTTGCCCAGACGCTTCAGCTTGATCTTGACTGCCACGGGAGTGGGTTCTCCTGGATTTGACGTGGTTGGGCACGGCGGAGACGCCGCGTGGGGTTGCGGTACCCGAGTGCCCGATGGACGCGTCAGCCGGAGGAGAGAGGGGTCCTGTGCGGCTGTCGAGTACAGCTAGTCATTGTGCCATACGCCGCGGGTCGCCTCTGGCGCGGGGCGGACCGGCCGCGCGCGGGCACGCCTGAGTCGCACCCGGCCCTCCGGGTGCTCGAGGCGCGGCCCCCGAGGTACGGCTGCCACGAGCAGCCGTGTCTCAGCTCGCCGCGGCGCCCACGATCTCCGGGATCCTGAACGGCTTGCCGCAGCCACCGCACATGATCGGGGCCTGGGCCAGGACCGAGGGGACGACCCGGACGTTGCGGCCGCAGTCACAGACCGCCTTGACCCGCACCCCGCCGCCGGAGGAGCCGTGCCGGGCCGCCGGGCCGCGGAAGGTGCGGCTGGTGTCGGCGGACGTGGCGGCCGTGTGCGCCTTGAGCGCGCGCTGGAGGCGCTCGATCGTCGGACGGTAGCGCCGCTTGGCCTCGGGGCTGAGCGTGACCAGCGAGAAACCGCTGCTCGGGTGCGGCTCCTCGGGGTGGTCCAGGCCCAGCTCCTCGGCGATGGCGAGGAACCGGCGGTTGTGGTAGCGGCCGGCGCGCGAGGTGTCGCGCACCCCGCGTGCGGCGGCGACGCCGTGGACTGCCTCATGGAGCAGTCGTTCGAAGGAGAGTTCGTGTCCGCACGCGGACGACGACTCCCCGATCAGGGACTCCGGCGCGGCGAGATCCGGCAGCTCGGGGTGGTACCGCTGAATGTCGGCCCACGCCTGCGCCAGTTCCGCGGCGAGAACAGGTGGTGTCTGTGTCGTGCTCACGTAATGAGAACGAGCGTGGGGCCCACTGTGTTCCTATTCCGGGGCATCCCAAATAATTTTCACGTACCCGTCAGTTGCCGCTGATGCGTCCTGACGAGGGCGGGTGCGCTGAACTGCGGAGAAGCCTCACAGCTCGTATCAAGGTGGTGCGTAGTCCCGCGTACGCACCCGCGCGTAGGACCGGCTCGCACACCGGTGCGCATGTCCTCGGACGATGTGCAAGAGGCGTTTCGGCCGCTTCCCGAGCGGAAGCCTGTACCTGGGTCAGCGTGCGCGACGACCGTGACGTTACCGGGCGCGTCCCCGGCGTCCCGCACCGGCCCGCTCCGGAGGGCGACCGTACGGCGGGCGAGGCCCGGGTTTCCGGAGCGTGAAATCTCGCGCCAGGTGCCCGGACGGCACCAACCATGGCCTCACGACCCCTGGACGCGGTGCGGAGCGGGGAGTTACCTGGCATACGGGAAGTGCGGCGCACGGGGGCCACGGAATCGGGCAGCGGCAACCTCTCGGCGGATTGGGGCGCTTATCCATGACACCTACGCTCGTGCGGCAGCATGCGGAACTCGCCGGGCCGGCGCCCCGGGTGGATCTGCGGGCACGCGCGCGTGACTGGGCCGAGATCCAGGAGCGGATGCTGGTACCGCTCTACGAGGCCGTCCACGAGCGGCTGGAGGTGGGCCGCGGAACCAGGGTGCTCGCCCTCGGCTGCGGTTCCGGGCTCGCCCTGCTCATGGCGGCCTCCAGGGGAGCGGCGGTCACCGGTGCCGACCCCGCCTCACCCGAACGGCTCGCTCTCGCACGGCAGCGGTTGCAGCCGGAGGCATGGGGCACGCGCGCGCGTGCGGACGCCCGCGTCCTCGACGGGCCCGTCGACGACCTCACGGACGCCCCCGGCCCGGGGACGCCCGCGTACACCCTGGTGACCGCGTTCGAGCCCATCGGGTGCCTCGCGGGCGACTCGGCCGCCCTGGCCGGGCAGCTCACCGCGGCCGCGCCGCTCGCCGAACGAGGGGCGCCGGTGGTGCTGGCCGGCTGGGGACCGCCCGAACGGTGCGCCACGTCCTCGGTGGTGCGCGCGGTCGTCCGCCCGGCCGATCCTCCGGCCGCGCTGCGCGACGGCCTGGAGGAGGTGGCCCGCAGCGCCGGTCTGCGCCCGGACGGCTCCGGCCGGGTGGCCTGCCCCTTCGGATACGCGGGCCTGGACAGCGCGGTCCGCGGCATGCTCTCCACGGGCCTGTTCGACGCGGCGATCGCGGCGAGCGACGAGAACCAGGTCGGCAAGGAGCTGACGGAGGCCCTGCACGCGCACCAGCGGCCCGACGGCACCGTGTGGATGCCGAACGTGTTCCGCTACCTGATCGCGCGGACCACCTAGGAGGGCTCGTCGATCAGGCCGGATCCGGGAGCGGCGGCTGGAGACGGGGGTACCTACCTCCCCCGCCGTTCAGGCAGTGCGGGAGCGTCGCATGGCGGAGGAGGGAGTCGGTGCGGAGCATCGGCGACCGATGACGACGCGGCGAGGTGCGGTGCCAGGCGCCGCGAGCGCGGCGGGATCGGCGAGACGCCCCTAGGCGCCCTGCCCCGGGGTGTGCTCAGGGGGTCGTCCCGGATCTCCCGTGGCCGGCTCCGGGTCCTTCCTCAGGCGCGGTATGCCGGCGACCCGGTAGGCGTCGGCCTCCTCCAGCGTCTCGTTCTCCAGCAGGGCCGCGGCCAGCGCGTCCAACTGCTCGCGGTGGTCGCCCAGCTTGCGGCACGCCTCCTCGTAGCACTCGTCGACGATGCGCCGCATCTCGGTGTCGATGGTGTCGAGGGTCTGCGGCGCGGCGGCCAGCCCGTAGGCCTGCTGGGCGTCGCTGGGCAGGGCCGACAGGCGGCCCAGGTGCTCGCTCATGCCCCAGCGGGCCACCATCCCGCGCGCGATGTTGGTGACCTGTTCCAGGTCGTTCTCCGAGCCGGTCGTGATCACGCCGTAGACCACGTGCTCCGCGGCCATGCCGCCGAGCGCGCCGATGATCCGGCCGCGCAGGTACTCCTCGGTGTACGCGTACTTGTCGGACTCCGGCGTCGACAGGGTGACCCCGAGCGCTCTGCCGCGCGGCACGATGGTGATCTTGCGGACCGGGTCGGCGCCGGGCTGGAGCATGCCCAGCAGGGCGTGCCCGCTCTCGTGGTAGGCGGTGCGCCGGCGCTCCTCCTCGGGCATCACCAGGGCGCGTTCCGCGCCGAGCTGCACCTTCTCCAGGGCCTCGGAGAAGTCGGCCGGGGTGACCGCCCGCTGCCGCCGCTTGACCGCGAGCAGGGCGGCCTCGTTGGCGAGGTTGGCCAGTTCGGCACCGGTCATGCCCGGGGTCGTACGGGCCACCCGGGCGAGGTCGACGTCCGGGGCGAGCGGGATGTCCCGGGTGTGGATCCGCAGGATCGCCTCGCGGCCGCCCCGGTCCGGCTGCGCGACCGTGACCAGCCGGTCGAAGCGGCCCGGGCGGGTCAGGGCCGGGTCCAGGACGTCGGCGCGGTTGGTCGCGGCCAGCACGATCACGCCCTCTGAGCCGGAGAAGCCGTCCATCTCGGTCAGGATCTGGTTCAGCGTCTGCTCGCGCTCGTCGTGGCCGCCCATCGACGCGCCGCCGCCCCGCACCCGGCCGATGGTGTCGATCTCGTCGATGAAGATGATCGACGGGGCCACCTTGCGGGCCTCCGCGAACAGCTCCCGCACCCGGGAGGCGCCGACGCCGACGATCATCTCGATGAACTCGGACGCGGACGCCGAGAAGAACGGCACCCCCGCCTCGCCGGCCACCGCCCGCGCGAGCAGCGTCTTGCCGGTCCCCGGCGGGCCCGTGAGCAGCACACCGCGGGGCATCTTGGCGCCCATGCTGCGGTAGTCGTCCGGATACTTCAGGAAGTCGACGACATCGTCCAGCTCGCCCTTGACCTCGTCGATTCCGGCCACGTCGGCGAAGGTCGTGCGCTGGGTGCCCGGCCGCAGCTCCACCGGCCGGGGCGGTGTCCTGCGGCCGAACAGGCCGCCGGCTCCGCCCAGCCCCGCTCCGATCCGCCGTGCGAAGAAGATCCACAGCACCGCCAGGACCGCGATCGGCGCCAGCGACAGCAGCAGGTTGGACACGAAGCCGCGCTCCTGCACCACCGGCTGCGCGGTCACCGTCACATGGTGGCTGGTCAGGCTCTGCCAGAGGTTGTCGCCCGCGAACGCCGGCCGCTGGGTCTTGAACTTGGTGTAGGTACCGCCGCCGCTGGGCTTGGGGCGGGCGCTCTTCAGCTTCCCCTGGATGGCGTCGCCCTTGGAGTAGATCGTGCTGACGTTGCCGGCGTCGACCTGCCTGCTGAACTCCGTGTACGAGATCGTCGGCTCGTTGCCCGTGTTGTAGTAGCTCAGCCCGCCGTAGGCCACCAGGAAGACGATCACCGCGGTGACGAGCAGACCCCACCATTTGCCGCGTGGCCTTCGCCCGCCGGGCCGCCTGGGCGGCTCCTCCGGGGTGCCTTCGGTGCGCCACGGCTGGTCAGGTGCCTTGCGTGGTGGCGCGGCATTGCTCATATCTGGACGTTACGGCAGATGCCCGGCCCTGGCATGCGCTGAGGGCGCCCCCCATGTGGGGGACGCCCTCTACGTCGTACGGCCGATCACACGTCGTACGGCGGGATCCGCTGTCCGCCGGGCGCGTCAGCCCATGAACTTCTTGAACTCGTCCGGCAGCTCGAAGTTCTGGCCCTCCTGCTGCGGCAGCCCCAGCGCGTTGCCGCCCTGGGCCGCGGCGGCGCGGCGCGCGGCCTCCTCCTGCTCCTGCTGCTTGCGCTTCATCGGGTTGCCCGAGCGCTGCTTGCCCTTGGCCTTCTTCTGCTGCTTCTTCTGCCGGCCGGGGCCGCCGCCCATGCCGGGGATCCCCGGCATGCCGGGCATGCCGCCGCCCTGGGCCATGCGGGACATCATCTTGCGGGCCTCGAAGAACCGCTCGACGAGGTTCTTCACCGCGCTGACCTCGACACCGGAACCCCTGGCGATACGGGCGCGGCGCGAGCCGTTGATGATCGTCGGATCCTGGCGCTCGCCCGGGGTCATCGACTTGATGATCGCGGCGGTGCGGTCGACGTCGCGCTCGTCGATGTTGTTGATCTGGTCCTTGATCTGCCCCATGCCCGGCAGCATGCCGAGGAGCTTGGAGATGGACCCCATCTTCCTGACCTGCTCCATCTGGGACAGGAAGTCGTCCAGGGTGAAGTCCTGGCCCTTCTTCGACGCCAGCTTGGAGGCCATCTTCTCGGCCTCTTCCTGGCTGAACGTCTTCTCCGCCTGCTCGATCAGGGTGAGCAGGTCACCCATGTCGAGGATGCGGGAGGCCATCCGGTCCGGGTGGAAGGCGTCGAAGTCGTCGAGCTTCTCACCGTTGGACGCGAACATGATCGGCTTGCCGGTGATCTGCCGGATCGACAGGGCCGCACCACCACGGGCGTCACCGTCGAGCTTGGAAAGCACCACACCGTCGAAGCCGACGCCGTCACGGAAGGCCTCCGCGGTGTTCACGGCGTCCTGACCGATCATCGCGTCGACGACGAAGAGGATCTCGTCGGGGCCGACCGCGTCCCGGATGTCCGCGGCCTGCTGCATCATCTCGGCGTCGATGCCGAGGCGGCCGGCGGTGTCCACGATCACGATGTCGTGGACCTTGGTCCGCGCGAAGTCGATGGAGTCCTTGGCGACCTTGACCGGGTCACCCACGCCGTTGCCCGGCTCGGGGGCGTAGACGGCGACGCCGGCGCGCTCGGCGACGACGCTGAGCTGGTTCACCGCGTTGGGGCGCTGGAGGTCACAGGCGACCAGCAGCGGCGAGTGGCCCTGCTCCTGGAGCCACTTGCCGAGCTTGCCCGCGAGGGTGGTCTTACCGGCACCCTGGAGACCGGCCAGCATGATCACGGTCGGCGGCTGCTTGGCGAAGCGCAGGCGGCGGGTCTCGCCGCCGAGGACGGTGACCAGCTCGTCGTTGACGATCTTGAGGACCTGCTGGGCCGGGTTCAGCGCCCTGGAGACCTCGGCCCCGAGGGCGCGCTCCTTGACGTTCTTGATGAACGTACGGACGACGGGCAGGGCCACGTCGGCTTCCAGGAGGGCGATGCGGATTTCGCGCGCCGTGGCGTCGATGTCCGCCTCGGAGAGCCGCCCCTTGCCACGCAGGTTCTTGAAAGTCGCTGAGAGGCGGTCGGAGAGAGTATCGAACACAGCGGCGTCGGTCCTCGGAGTAGGAGTCGTCTAGGGCTGCCCTCCAGGGTATCCGGCCCTGCAAGCGATTCGTCCCCACCCGCTGAAGACAGCGAGCAGGGACACACCCCGCCCGGCGCGGACCTGCCCGGCGCGGACGGCGAGGTCACGCCCGCAGCGTCTCCTCCAGCCGCCGTGCCACGGACGCCGCCTCCTCCTCCGGCAGCGGGTCGCCCGCGGGGCCGGTGACGTAGAACGCGTCGACGGCGTTCGCGCCCAGCGTGCTCACGTGCGCGCTGCGCACCCGTACCTTCGCGTCCTCCAGCGCCCGCCCGATGCGGAACAGCAGTCCCGGCGCGTCCTGGGCGCGGACCTCGATGACGGTGGCGTGCCGGGAGGCGGCCGGGGCGACCGTCACGCGCGGCGGGGGCGCCACCACGCCCCGGCGGCGCGGGTAGGCGGCGTCCCGTTCGGCGAGCCGGCCCGCGGTGTCCAGGGAGCCGTCCAGGGCCCGCACGAGGTCGGCGCGGAGCCGGGCGGCCTGGGGCAGCGAGCCGTACTCGGCGGCGACCCGCCAGTTCAGCAGCAGCACGGCGCCGTCGTCGACGCCGTCGGGCAGCTCCAGGGCGCGCAGCTCGGCCGTGCGGACCGTCAGCCGGTGCACGGCCAGCAGCCCGGCGACCGACGGCAGCACGCCCGGCTGGTCGGGGACGGCGATCAGCAGTTCGACGCCGAGGGGTTCGGGCTCCCCGGAGGGCTCCCCGAGGGGCTCCTCGGGCCGCGGGCGCAGCGCCAGGACCGGGCCGCCGGTGCGCCAGGCCTCGACGGCGAGGCGCTCCTGCTCGGCGGTGGGCGCGGCGGCGGTCCCGGGGTCGTCCGGTACGTCCCCGGCGAGGACCGCTGAGACCCGCTGGACCAGTTCGGCGACGAGGGAGCCGCGCCAGGACGACCAGGCGGCCGGGCCGGTGGCCAGCGCGTCCGCCTCGGTCAGTGCGTGCAGCAGTTCCAGCGTGCCCTGGGTGCCGACCGCGTCGGCGACCGCGCGGACGGTGGCGGGGTCGTCCAGGTCGCGCCGGGTGGCGGTGTCGACGAGCAGCAGGTGGTGGCGCACGAGGCCGGCGAGGACGGCCGCGTCGGCGCGGTCGAAGCCGATCCGCCCGGCCACGTCCCGGGCGATGGTCTCGCCGGTCACGGAGTGGTCGCCGGGCCAGCCCTTGCCGATGTCGTGCAGCAGCGCGGCGACCAGCAGCAGGTCGGGGCGGCCGACGCGGCGGGTCAGCTCGGAGGCGCGCACGGCCGTCTCGATCAGATGGCGGTCCACGGTCCAGACGTGGACGGCGTTGCGCTGCGGGCGGCAGCGCACCCGTTCCCAGTCGGGCAGCAGCCGGGTGATCACACCCTCGGCCTCCAAGGCCTCCCAGACGTCGACGGTGGTGCGGCCGGAGCCGAGCAGGGTGACGAGCTGTTCGCGGGCCTCGGCGGGCCAGGGCGTGGGCAGCGGGCGCGCCGTGGCGGCCAGGCGGCGTACGGCGTGCGGGGAGAGCGGCAGGCCGGCCTGTGCGGCGGCGGCCGCGGCGCGCAGCGCCAGCACGGGGTCGCGTTCGGGGCGCGCGGTACGGGCGAGCACCACCTCGCCGTCCTGCTCGACGACGCCTTCGGCGAGAGGCGACCTGTCCGCCGGTTTCCCGCCGCTCAACATGGCGCGCA
>NZ_JBEXZD010000163.1:0-13382 GCF_040628575.1 Streptomyces sp. NPDC006393 | reverse complement strand
CGCGCGAGCTCGTTCGAGCGTGGGGGAGTCGGCAACCGACGACAACGCCGCTGGGGGTCCCCCCACGCCGTCAAGGCAGTGGGGGAGGGCGTGCCAGCCCCCGCGTCTGCGCCATGATCCGCCGGACCGGCCCTAGTCCCAGTCCCAGCCGATCCCCACGATCCCGGACCGGACCCGCGGCTCCACCAGGTGGACCGAACGGTGCCGTTCGCTCACCGGCAGCTCCTGCCGGTCGCTGCGCGGGGCCGCGGCGGAGTGCTGGGTGAACCGGTGGCAGCGCACCGGGAGGGCACCGGCGTCGAACCGCACCTGGAGGGCGTACTGCCCGCCCGCCGAGTCGAAGCCCCGGACGTACTCGCGCGACACACCGGCCGTGCCGTCCTCGACGCCGTACCGGAAGAGATACGTGTCGCCGGCCCGCAGCCTGGTGTCGAAGAGCAACTCGGCCACCAGCACCCCCGTGTCGTGGTGCCGGCGCACGCGTCCGGTGCGGCAGTTCTCCAGCGCCTGCACCGCCATCCGCTCCGGCACGCAGCCCGGATCGCCGTGGTGGACGGCGACGAACCGGTCCACACCGTCCCGCAGGGCGCGCACGATGTGCTGCGATTCGCGCCCGGCCAGTTCGCGGCGCGCCCCGATGCGCACGCGCTCGTGGTGCCCGAGGGTCTGCAGTCCGCCGTCGGGCGGAGTGTCCAGATCCGCCAGCAGCCGGCGCAGCACACCGGAGGCCTCGACGAAGGAGCGGTAGGAGCGTGAGGAGGGCCGCCCGGCGGCCGGGTGCTCCCGGTCCCCGCCGTTCTCGGCCAGCAGCCGGATCAGGGACTCGTCCGGCAGCCGCAGTATCTCCTCCAGGGCCCGTACGGCCCGCAGCGACTCCGGGCGCTGCGGGCGCCTGGCGCCCTGCTGCCAGTAACTGAGGCTGGTGACGCCGACCCGGACCCCGTAGCGCGACAGATGGTGCTGCACGCGTTGCAGCGGCAGCCCGCGGGCGGCGATCGCGGCGCGCAGCGCCACATGGAAGGGGCCGCCCCGCAGGGCCGTGTCCAGTTCCGCGGTGGCGACGTCCGTCTGCTGGGAGGCGTGCGGCATGCACGGGCCTTTCTGTGAAGGTGCGGGGTGCACAACGGCTGGTCAGACCGTTCACGCGAGTCGCAGGGACCACCCCCGCGGCCCCGACTTCCCCCGCATTGAAGCGTGTTGCCCAAGTCCCGACAACACCTGAGGCGGGACGGCGGCGTACTCCTGGCCGAGTCCGTACCCCTCGCGGCGGTGAGCCCGCGCTCCCCGCGGTGGGGAGTCCGCGCCCCGCCGAGGGGCGCCGCGCCCCGGGCCGGGGGAGCGGAGTGCTCCCGGCGAGGCCGGTGCCGAGCGCGTTGTCCACAGGCTCGCCGCGCTGTCACTCCTCGCCAGTAGGGTGTGAGACATGGCCGACCCCTCCAGCTACCGCCCCAAACCGGGAGACATCCCGGACTCTCCCGGGGTCTACCGATTCCGGGACGAGCACCGCCGGGTGATCTACGTCGGAAAGGCGAAGAGCCTGCGCCAGCGCCTGGCCAACTACTTCCAGGACCTGGCGAACCTCCACCCGCGCACCCGCACCATGGTCACCACGGCCGCGTCCGTGGAGTGGACCGTGGTGTCCACGGAGGTCGAGGCCCTCCAGCTGGAGTACTCCTGGATCAAGGAGTACGACCCCCGGTTCAACGTCAAGTACCGCGACGACAAGAGCTACCCCTACCTCGCGGTGACGATGAACGAGGAGTTCCCGCGCGTCCAGGTCATGCGCGGCCACAAGAAGAAGGGCGTGCGCTACTTCGGCCCGTACGGGCACGCGTGGGCCATCCGCGACACCGTCGACCTGCTGCTGCGCGTCTTCCCCGTGCGCACCTGCTCGGCCGGCGTCTTCAAGAACGCCGCCCGCACCGGACGCCCCTGCCTGCTCGGCTACATCGGCAAGTGCTCCGCCCCCTGCGTCGGCCGGATCTCCGCCGAGGACCACCGGGAGCTGGCCGAGGAGTTCAGCGACTTCATGGCCGGCCGCACGGGCACCTACCTGCGCCGCCTGGAGCAGCAGATGGCGCAGGCGGCCGAGGAGATGGAGTACGAGCGGGCGGCTCGCCTGCGCGACGACATCGAGGCCCTGAAGAAGGCCATGGAGAAGAACGCGGTCGTGCTCGCCGACGCGACCGACGCCGACCTGATCGCCGTCGCCGAGGACGAGCTGGAAGCGGCCGTGCAGATCTTCCACGTGCGCGGCGGACGGGTGCGCGGTCAGCGCGGCTGGGTCACCGACAAGGTGGAGGAGGTCACCACCGGGGCCCTGGTCGAGCACGCGCTGCAACAGCTGTACGGCGAGGAGAGCGGGGACGCCGTGCCCAAGGAGGTCCTCGTCCCCGCCCTGCCCGACCCCCTCGAGCCGGTCCAGCAGTGGCTCACCGACCGCCGCGGCTCGGGAGTGTCCCTGCGCATCCCGCAGCGCGGCGACAAGAAGGCCCTCATGGAGACCGTGCAGCGCAACGCCCAGCAGGCGCTCGCCCTGCACAAGACCAGGCGCGCCTCCGACCTGACCACCCGCTCGCGCGCCCTGGAGGAGATCGCCGAGGCCCTCGACCTGGACAGCGCCCCCCTGCGCATCGAGTGCTACGACATCTCCCACCTCCAGGGCGAGGACGTGGTGGCCTCCATGGTCGTCTTCGAGGACGGCTTGCAGCGCAAGGGCGAGTACCGGCGCTTCCAGATCAGGGGCTTCCAGGGGCAGGACGACGTCCGCTCCATGCACGAGGTGATCACCCGGCGCTTCAGGCGCTATCTGGCCGACAAGGAGAAGACCGGCGAGTGGGTGGACGACGACCTCAAGGACGAGGAAGGCCGTCCCAGGAAGTTCGCCTACCCGCCGCAGCTCGTCGTGGTCGACGGCGGGCAGCCCCAGGTCGCCGCGGCCCGGCGGGCCCTGGACGAGCTCGGCATCGACGACATCGCCGTGTGCGGCCTGGCCAAGCGCCTGGAGGAGGTGTGGCTGCCCGGCGAGGACGACCCGGTGGTCCTGCCCCGCACCAGCGAGGGGCTGTACCTGCTCCAGCGCGTCCGCGACGAGGCCCACCGCTTCGCCATCACCTACCAGCGCACCAAGCGGGCCAAGCGGTTCCGCGCGGGCCCCCTGGACGACGTGCCGGGCCTCGGCGAGACCCGCAAGCGAGCGCTCATCAAGCATTTCGGCTCGGTGAAGAAGCTGCGGTCCGCCACCCTCGACCAGATCTGCGAGGTCCCCGGCATAGGCCGCAAGACGGCCGAGACGATCGCCGTGGCCCTCGCCCAGGCGGCCCCGGCCGCACCCGCCGTGAACACGGCGACCGGAGAGATCATGGAAGACGTGGAAGAGGCGGCATCCGGAGCGACGGCCGGTGCCGCAGGGGAGCCCGTTCCCACGGGCGCCCGGAACGAGCGACGGGGCCAGGAGACATGACCGAGCACGACGAGCAGCCCGCACAGCGGCGAGAACAGGCGCACCCCACCCAGCCGCGGGATCAGGCCCGCCAGGAACCACGCGAGGACCAGCGGCAGCCCGCGGTCCGGAAAGACGGAGCACAGGTGAGTACGGGCATCGACACGGCCGGCGTCCCCGACGCGGCCATCCCCGAACTGGTGATCATCTCCGGCATGTCCGGCGCCGGCCGGTCCACGGCCGCCAAGTGCCTGGAGGACCTCGGCTGGTTCGTCGTCGACAACCTGCCGCCCGCGCTGATCCCCACCATGGTGGAGCTCGGCGCCCGCTCGCAGGGCAACGTGGCCAGGATCGCGGTCGTCGTCGATGTCCGCGGCCGCCGCTTCTTCGACAACCTCCGCGAGTCCCTGGCCGACCTCGAGGCCAAGCACGTCACCCGGCGGATCGTCTTCCTGGAGTCCTCCGACGACGCCCTGGTGCGCCGCTTCGAGTCGGTGCGCCGCCCGCACCCCCTGCAGGGCGACGGCCGCATCGTCGACGGCATCGCCGCCGAGCGCGAGCTGCTGCGCGAGCTGCGCGGCGACGCCGACCTGGTGATCGACACCTCCAGCCTCAACGTGCACGAACTGCGCGCCAAGATGGACGCCCAGTTCGCCGGCGAGGAGGAGCCCGAGCTGCGGGCCACGGTGATGTCCTTCGGCTTCAAGTACGGCCTGCCCGTCGACGCCGACCTGGTCGCCGACATGCGGTTCCTGCCCAACCCGCACTGGGTGCCGGAGCTGCGCCCGTACACCGGTCTCAACGAGGAGGTCGCCGGGTACGTCTTCAACCAGCCCGGCGCCAAGGAGTTCCTGGACCGCTACGCCGAGCTGCTGCGGCTGATCTCGGCCGGATACCGCCGCGAGGGCAAGCGCTACGTGACCATCGCCATCGGCTGCACGGGCGGCAAGCACCGCTCCGTGGCCATGTCGGAGAAGCTCGCCGCACGACTCGCGGCCGAGGGCGTGGAGACCGTCGTCGTCCACCGGGACATGGGGCGCGAGTGACCGGACGTACTCCGCGGCTGAGCAGACTGCGCCGGGTGGTGCCCGAGGGACGAGCGGGCCGGCTGTCCGCCGCCTCGGGCCGCCAGGCGACCGAAGGGCGCGCGACCGGCCCGGAGACCCGGGGCGCCCGGCCGCGCCGTCGCGGTGCCCAGCCCAAGGTGGTCGCGCTCGGCGGCGGCATGGGCCTGTCCGCCTCGCTCGCCGCACTGCGCCGGATCACCGGCGACCTGACCGCTGTCGTCACCGTCGCCGACGACGGCGGCTCCAGCGGGCGCCTGCGCGACGAGCTGGGCGTACTGCCGCCCGGCGACCTGCGCAAGGCGCTGGCCGCGCTGTGCGGCGACGACGACTGGGGCCAGACCTGGGCCCGTGTCATCCAGCACCGCTTCACCTCCCAGGGCGACCTGCACGACCATGCCGTCGGCAATCTGCTGATCGTCGCCCTGTGGGAGCAGCTCGGCGACCACGTCCAGGCCCTGGACCTGGTCGGCAAGCTGCTGGGCGCGCACGGCCGCGTGCTGCCCATGTCCGCCGTGCCGCTGGAGCTCCAGGCCCTGGTCAAGGGACACGACCCGGAGCGGCCGGACGACGTGGACACCGTCCGCGGCCAGGCCACGGTGGCGCTCACGCCCGGCGAGGTGCAGTCCGTCCACCTCGTGCCGCACGACCCGCCCGCCGTCCCGGAGGCCGTGGCGGCGGTGCTGGACGCGGACTGGGTGGTGCTCGGCCCCGGCTCCTGGTTCTCATCGGTCATCCCGCACCTGCTGGTGCCCGAGCTTCTTGACGCGCTCACCGAGACGAAAGCGCGCCGCGTGCTCTCCCTGAACCTCGCCCCGCAGCCCGGAGAAACCGAGGGCTTCTCCCCGCAGCGTCATTTGGAGGTTTTGGGACGACACGCCCCTAAACTCGCCCTGGACGTGGTGCTGGCCGACGAGGCCGCCGTGCCCGACCGCGAAGTGCTCACCGAGGCCGCCAAGCGGTTCGGCGCCGCGGTCGAGCTGGCGCCGGTGGCCCGGAGGGACGGAACTCCGCGGCATGACCCGGAGCTGCTGGCCGCCGCGTACGACCGTATTTTTCGGATGCATGGAAGGATCGGCCCATGGCGATGACGGCAGCGGTGAAGGACGAGATCTCCCGGCTCCCCGTCACCCGGACCTGCTGCAGGAAGGCGGAGGTATCCGCCATTCTGCGGTTCGCCGGCGGCCTCCACCTGGTCAGCGGGCGCATCGTGATCGAGGCGGAACTGGACACCGCCATGGCGGCACGGCGGCTGAAGCGGGACATCCTGGAGATCTTCGGACACAGCTCCGAGCTGATCGTGATGGCGCCGGGCGGGCTGCGCCGCGGCTCGCGCTACGTCGTCCGCGTCGTCGCGGGCGGCGACCAGCTGGCCCGCCAGACGGGTCTCGTCGACGGGCGGGGCCGCCCGATCCGCGGCCTGCCCCCGCAGGTGGTCTCGGGGGCCACCTGCGACGCCGAGGCCGCCTGGCGCGGGGCGTTCCTGGCGCACGGTTCGCTCACCGAGCCGGGCCGCTCCTCGTCGCTGGAGGTGACCTGCCCGGGACCGGAGGCCGCGCTCGCCCTGGTCGGCGCCGCCCGTCGGCTGTCGATCGCCGCGAAGGCCCGTGAGGTGCGTGGAGTGGACCGGGTCGTCGTCCGTGACGGTGACGCCATCGGCGCGCTGTTGACGCGTCTCGGCGCTCACGAGTCGGTGCTGGCCTGGGAGGAGCGGCGGATGCGCCGCGAGGTCCGTGCCACGGCGAACCGGCTGGCCAACTTCGACGACGCCAACCTGCGCCGCTCGGCCCGCGCCGCGGTCGCCGCCGGAGCGCGGGTGGCCCGGGCCCTGGAGATCCTCGGCGACGACGTGCCCGAGCACCTCGCGGCGGCGGGCCGGCTGCGCATGGAGCACAAGCAGGCCTCCCTGGAGGAACTGGGCGCGCTCGCCGACCCGCCGCTGACCAAGGACGCCGTCGCCGGCCGCATTCGCCGGCTGCTGGCCATGGCCGACAAGCGCGCCGCCGACCTGGGCATCCCGGGCACCGAGGCCAACCTCACCGAGGAACTCGCGGACAACCTCGCGGGCTGACCCGCGTACATGCCACGGCGACCACGAACGCCCACCGCCGACCGCCACGGGGGGCTGTCCGTGGTCGTCCACGGTGCGCGGGGGATGGTCGCGGTCGGCGGTCCACCAAGTGCCCGCGCCCCCACGCCGACCGGTCGCACCACAACGCCGCCCGGCCCGGCACCCGCCCCGGCCGGTCTCTCCCCCGCCTCGGCCGGTCTCTCACCCACCCCGGCCGGCCCCACCCTCCGCACCCGTCAGGTGCCCGTGGCGTGTGGGCGGGCCTTCGCCCTGGACGGGGTCGTCTCGGGCCCCGTCGGGCAGGTGGGCGGCGGTCTCGACCGCAACTCCCTTTGCATGCCGCGACTCTTCCCGCAAGTGGGGTCGGTACGACGACAGTTCGTCGTCCGCCGGGCATCAACTGCCGCTCCGCGGCGGGCCATCCGCCGCGCGCCACCCCCTCGCGCCGTCCCCATGCGCCGTCCGCCACCCGTCGTCGGCCACCCGTCGTCGGCCGGTCGGCCGGTGGTGGCAGCGGCCCCGGACGGCCCCTTCCGCGCCCCCTCTTCAGGGCCCGCGGAGCGGTCCGCGGACGGGATTTCACAAGTGAGCCGGGGTGCTCACGAAAGAGTGACCAATGCGGTCAACCCGGCAGCGACATCCGTAGCGAAATGGAGTGATCCGGACGCTCGTGCGAGCGGCCCGTGTCTCTACTGACGGGTATGGATCGCCGTGCCTTTCCTGGAGCGTCCGAATGTCACTTCAGGGGCCTCGGAGGGGTAGGGTCGTGGGTGGTCGGGGACATCCCAATACAGCTCGCCGGCGTCGAAACCGGCGTACCAACGAGGAGATCGGTTCGTGACGATCCGCGTAGGCATCAACGGCTTTGGCCGCATCGGTCGTAACTACTTCCGCGCGCTGCTGGAGCAGGGTGCAGACATCGAGATCGTGGCTGTCAACGACCTGGGTGACACCGCGACCACCGCTCACCTGCTGAAGTACGACACCATCCTCGGCCGCCTCAAGCAGGAGGTCTCGCACACCGAGGACACCATCACCGTCGACGGCAGGACCATCAAGGTCCTCTCCGAGCGCAACCCGGCCGAGATCCCCTGGGGCGAGCTGGGCGTGGACGTCGTCATCGAGTCCACCGGCATCTTCACCAAGAAGGAAGACGCCGAGAAGCACATCGCCGGCGGCGCCAAGAAGGTCATCATCTCCGCCCCGGCGAAGAACGAGGACGTCACCATCGTGATGGGCGTCAACCAGGACACGTACGACGCCGCGAACCACAACGTCATCTCCAACGCCTCCTGCACCACCAACTGTGTGGCGCCGATGGCGAAGGTCCTCGACGAGAACTTCGGCATCGTCAAGGGCCTGATGACGACGGTGCACGCGTACACCAACGACCAGCGCATCCTGGACTTCCCGCACAAGGACCTGCGCCGCGCCCGCGCCGCCGCGGAGAACATCATCCCGACCACCACCGGCGCCGCCAAGGCCACCGCCCTGGTGCTGCCCCAGCTCAAGGGCAAGCTGGACGGCATGGCCATGCGCGTCCCGGTCCCCACCGGCTCGGTCACCGACCTCGTCGTCGAGCTCTCCCGCGAGGTCACCAAGGAAGAGGTCAACGCCGCCTTCCAGAAGGCCGCCGAGGGCGAGCTGAAGGGCATCCTCGAGTACACCGAGGACCCGATCGTCTCCTCCGACATCGTCAACGCCCCGGCGTCCTGCACCTTCGACTCCTCCCTGACCATGGTCCAGGAGGGCAAGAACGTGAAGGTCATCGGCTGGTACGACAACGAGTGGGGCTACTCCAACCGCCTCGTCGACCTGACGGTCTTCGTCGGCAACCAGCTCTGATCGAACCCAGCAGGCACCTCGATGTGAGTCCAGGGCTCGGGCAGCGCAGCGTCGCGCGGTCCGAGCCCTGACGCACGTACGGCGTGATGCACGTACGGCGTGATGCACGTGCGACGTGACGCACGCATGGCGTGACGCGCGCACGGCGGGCCGGACGCACCGGCAGCGGGCCGGCCGGCGCCGGTACCGTGCCGGTCCACGACCCCGGCCGACGTGCGGATCGACCAGCCCTCGTACGATCAAGAGCCCCTCCTCAGGAGTCCCATCCATGAAGACGATCGACGAACTTCTCTCCGAAGGCGTGAACGGAAAGCGGGTCTTCGTCCGCGCCGACCTCAACGTGCCGCTGGCCGACGGTGTCATCACCGACGACGGCCGCATCCGTGCCGTGCTGCCCACCGTCAAGGCCCTCGCCGAGGCGGGCGCCAAGGTGGTCGTGGCCTCTCACCTCGGCCGTCCCAAGGGCGCCCCGGACCCCGCCTTCTCCCTGCTGCCCGCCGCCGAGCGGCTCGGTGAACTCCTCGGCGCGCCCGTGGCGTTCGCCCAGGACACCGTCGGCCCCGCCGCCCACGACGCCGTGGACGGCCTCCAGCCCGGCCAGGTCGCGGTCATCGAAAACCTGCGCTTCAACCCCGGCGAGACCTCCAAGGACGACGCCGAGCGCGGCGAGTTCGCCGACCGGCTGGCCGCCCTCGCGGACGTCTACGTCGGCGACGGCTTCGGCGCGGTGCACCGCAAGCACGCCTCGGTCTACGACCTCCCGGCCCGTCTGCCGCACTACGCCGGCTACCTCATCGCCACCGAGGTCGGCGTCCTGAAGAAGCTCACCGAGGACGTCAAGCGGCCCTACGTCGTCGCCCTCGGCGGCGCCAAGGTCTCCGACAAGCTCGCCGTCATCGACCAGCTGCTCGGCAAGGCCGACCGGCTGCTCATCGGCGGAGGCATGGCGTACACCTTCCTCAAGGCCAAGGGGTACGAGGTCGGCAAGTCCCTCCTGCAGGAGGACCAGGTCCCGGCCGTCCAGGAGTACATCGAGCGCGCCGAGAAGACCGGTGTCGAGCTGGTGCTCCCGGTGGACGCGCTGGTCTCGCCGGACTTCCCGGACCTGAAGACCAAGGCCCCGGCCCACCCGACCGCCGTCGCCGCGGACGCCATCCCGGCCGACCAGGAGGGCCTGGACGTCGGTCCCGAGACCCGCACCCTGTACGCCTCGAAGCTCGCCGACGCCGCCACCGTCTTCTGGAACGGCCCGATGGGCGTCTTCGAGCACCCCGACTTCGCCGAGGGCACCCGGGCCGTCGCCCAGGCCCTGGTCGACTCGAAGGGCTTCACCGTCGTCGGCGGCGGCGACTCCGCCGCCGCCGTCCGTACGCTGGGCTTCGACGAGTCGGCGTTCGGCCACATCTCGACCGGCGGCGGCGCCTCCCTCGAATACCTCGAGGGCAAGACGCTCCCCGGCCTCGCCGCACTGGAGGACTGACCTCAATGACCACCCGCACGCCGCTGATGGCGGGCAACTGGAAGATGAACCTCAACCACCTCGAGGCCATCGCCCACGTCCAGAAGCTCGCCTTCGCCCTGGCCGACAAGGACTACGAGGCCGTCGAGGTCGCCGTCCTGCCGCCCTTCACCGACCTGCGCTCCGTGCAGACCCTGGTCGACGGCGACAAGCTGAAGATCAAGTACGGCGCCCAGGACATCTCGCAGCACGACTCCGGCGCCTACACCGGCGAGATCTCCGGTCCGATGCTGGCCAAGCTGAAGTGCACCTACGTGGTGATCGGCCACTCCGAGCGCCGGCAGTACCACAACGAGACCGACGAGCTGGTGAACGCCAAGGTCAAGGCCGCCTACAAGCACGGCCTGACCCCGATCCTGTGCGTGGGCGAGGAGCTGGAGGTCCGCGACGCGGGCAACCACGTCTCCCACACCCTCGCCCAGGTCGAGGGCGGTCTGAAGGACCTCCCGGCCGAGCAGGCGGAGTCGGTCGTGATCGCCTACGAGCCGGTGTGGGCCATCGGTACCGGCAAGGTCTGCGGCGCCGACGACGCCCAGGAGGTCTGCTCGGCGATCCGCGGCAAGATCGCCGAGCTGTACTCGCAGGAGCTGGCCGACAAGGTCCGCATCCAGTACGGCGGCTCCGTGAAGGCGGGCAACGTCGCGGAGATCATGGCGCGGGCCGACATCGACGGCGCCCTGGTCGGCGGCGCCTCGCTGGACGCCGACGAGTTCGTCAAGATCGTCCGCTTCCGCGATCAGTGAACCGGACGTGAGTAGGCGGTAGCGGCGATACGTCGTACCCTGGCGGGGGCACAGCCGAGGCGCCGTGCCCCCGTCGTCCATCCGAATCCGAGGAAGTTGGTCCAGCCGTGGTTCTGGGGTTCTCGATCGCCCTGATCGTCTTCAGCCTGTTGCTGTTGCTGCTGGTGCTGATGCACAAGGGGAAGGGCGGCGGCCTCTCCGACATGTTCGGCGGCGGCATGCAGTCCTCCGTCGGCGGCTCCTCGGTCGCCGAGCGCAACCTCGACCGCATCACCGTGATGATCGGCCTGCTGTGGTTCGCGTGCATCGTGGTCCTCGGCATCCTGATGAAGTCCAGCAGCTGACGCGATCCAGCTGACGCGATCCAGCAGCTGACGCGGTCCCGCCGGCCCGCCGCCGGCCGGTGCACACCGCACATTCCGTACGTAAAGCCCCATGGCCGGTACGCGCTCCGGAGCGCGGCCTATCATGGGGCTTGCGTCTGTGGTGGGGGCCGGCAACTCCAATCACTGGACGCGCGTTGGGCCTTACGTAGACTGAGGCGCTCGCAGCGAAGCGGAACGCCGACTCGCTTCGCGGCACCATCACGCAGGGAGTTACACCGTGGCAAGTGGCAACGCGATCCGAGGAAGCCGGGTCGGGGCGGGGCCGATGGGCGAGGCCGAGCGCGGCGAGTCCGCGCCGCGTCTGCGCATCTCCTTCTGGTGCTCCAACGGGCACGAGACGCAGCCCAGCTTCGCCAGCGACGCGCAGGTCCCCGACACCTGGGACTGCCCGCGCTGCGGCTTCCCGGCCGGTCAGGACCGGGACAACCCGCCGGACCCGCCGCGCACCGAGCCGTACAAGACGCACCTGGCGTACGTACGGGAGCGGCGCAGCGACGCGGACGGCGAGGCGATCCTCGCCGAGGCGCTCGCCAAACTGCGCGGCGAGATCTAGGAGTTCACCTCCGGCCGTGCCCGTGGGCGCGGAGCCGGACCTGCTTCGTTCCCCGGCCGGCAGGCCGCCGCGGACCGATTGTCAGTGGTGCCCTCTACGGTTTGTGCATCAGGCGAAATCGTGAGGGGGGCGAGGACGTGACGACGGCCGGGGTGGTGCGGGCAGCGGGGACGGGGGTGGGCGCCGCATGGCGCGGGGCGTTCGGGCGGCTGTGGAGTGCCGCCGTGCTGTCCAGCTTCGGTGACGCGCTGCGTACGGCGGCGCTGCCCCTGCTGGCCGCGTCGCTGACCGATGACCCCCTGCTCATCGCCTCGGTCACGGCCTGCGGCTATCTGCCCTGGATCGTCTTCGGGCTGCTGGGCGGCGCCGTCGCCGACCGCGTGGACCAGCGGCGCGCGATGTGGACGGTGGACGCGGTACGCGGCCTGCTGGTCGGCGGCTTCGCGGTGGCCGTCGCCCTCGGGCACGCCTCGATCGCCCTGCTGATCACCCTGGCCTTCGCGCTCACCACGCTCCAGACGCTGTTCGACAACGCCGCCACGGCCCTGCTGCCCGCCCTCGTGGACCGCGAGGCGCTCGGCAGCGCCAACGCCCGGCTGATGACAGGGCAGCGCGTCGCGGGCGGGCTGCTGGGCGGTCCGGCCGTGCCCCTGCTGCTCGCCGCCGCGGCGTTCACGCCC
The DNA here is from genome assembly GCF_040628575.1 of Streptomyces sp. NPDC006393. Taxonomy (NCBI): domain Bacteria; kingdom Bacillati; phylum Actinomycetota; class Actinomycetes; order Kitasatosporales; family Streptomycetaceae; genus Streptomyces; species Streptomyces sp. NPDC006393. Next base: position 1,079 of record NZ_JBEXZD010000163.1, on the reverse strand, counting down.
TTCGCCGTCGACGCCGTCACCTTCCTCGTGGCCGCCGCCCTGGTGGCCTCGCTGCGGACGAGCACGCCCGAGGCGAAGCCGAGACCGGCGGGCAGCACCCTGCGCCGCGAGATCGCCGACGGCCTGCTCGCTCTCGGACGGGACCGGGCGCTCAGGGCGCTGTGCACCGCCACGGCCCTGTGCAACGTCGGCATGGGCGCCCTCATCGCCACCCTGGTCGTCCTGGTGACCGGCTGGCTGCACACCGGCCCCGGGGGGTACGCGGCGGCGACGACCGCCTACACGGTCGGCAGCCTGGCCGGGGGAGCGGTCAACAGCCGGATCGTGGCGGGGCTTGGCCGCATACGGGCCGTGTTCCTGGCCGGCACGGTGCAGATCGCCGCCCTGCTCGTCATCGGCTCGGTGCGCAGCCTGGTCGCGCTGGTGGCCGCGCTGGCCGTCTTCGGTCTGATGGGCATGGTGTGGAACGTCAACACCACGACGCTGATGCAGCAGCGCAGCCCCGCCGACATGCTCGGCCGGGTCAGCGCGGCCTTCCGGACCCTGGCGGTCGCCGGTGTGCCCCTCGGCGCGCTGCTCGGCGGCGCCGTCGCCACCGCCTGGGGGCCGAACACCCCGGCGCTGCTCACGGCCGCGTTCTTCGTCCTGTCCGTCACCGCACTGATACCCGCGCGCGGGCAGTACGTAGGAGGGGTTGCGCGGAAGCAGCAGGTGCCCCCGCGGCAGGCGGCGTGACGCCGGCTCAGGCGACCGGCCGATCAACTAGGTTGGACCGGCAGCGGGGCAGGACACACCAGGACAGCTGGGAAAGAAGGCTGGAGCCCGAGATGAACACAGACGGCCGTACCAGGCTCGACCAGAGGCCCGAGTGGGCCGCGCTGGCCAAGCATCGTGAGCAGCTCGCCGGAACAGGGCTGCGGGACCTGTTCGCGGCGGATCCGGGGCGCGGCGCCGGATACACCCTCCAGGTCGGCGACCTCTACGTCGACTACTCCAAGAACCTGGTCACCGACGAGACTCTGCGGCTGCTGCGGGAGCTGGCCGCCGCCACCGGCGTGGCCGGGCTGCGGGACGCGATG
>NZ_JBEXZD010000162.1:0-13429 GCF_040628575.1 Streptomyces sp. NPDC006393 | reverse complement strand
CGATGAACGACTGGCCATGATCAATGACGTGATCAAGCCCGGATATGCGGCGCTGAAATCCGAATGGCTGTTTAGCCAAACCGCCTCCACCAGGGCTTCTGTGCCCTCCGAGGACTGAAAAGGGCACTTCGGGCGGGGGGCGGGTGCGGACGGCTTTCACAAGCCGTCCGCATTTCGCTGTTTGCGGCAGGTGGCCCGGCGTGTTTACGGTCGTGGACCGCTCGGTTCCCCGTCTTCCAGTCAAGGACGCATTTTCATGAAGCAGTCTGCCGCCAAGACCCTCGGTGTCGCCGCCCTCGGCGCCGCATTCGCCGCCGCAGGCGCGGGCGCCGCGAACGCCGCGCCGGCCGCCCCGGACGCCGGTCAGGCGCTGGGCACCGTCAGCCAGGCGCTCCCGACGGAGAACGTCACCAACGCGCTGCCGGGGGCCGGTCCGGCGCTGAACCAGGCCAAGCCCACCCTGGAGACGGGTCTCGCCGCCGCGCAGCCGGTGGCCCAGAGCGTGCTCGAGCACGGCCCCACCAAGCCGGTCGCCGGACTGCTCGGCGGACTGCCCGTCCAGGGCCTGCCCACGCACGGCCTGCCGGTCAACGGCCTCCCCGTGGGCTGAGCGCCACACACCACCGCACCGCCACGCACCGCGTCACTCCGCAACGCGTCACACCGCACCGACGCCGACATGCCGCCGGGGCGCACCCCTGCTTCAGGGTGCGCCCCGGCGGCGTCCGTTCCGGCGATGTCCGGGCGGGTGCGGCTACCAGGCGGTGCGGGCGGCCTTGTCCTCCGAGGGCAGCAGGATCCACAGCGCGAGGTAGACCAGGAACTGCGGGCCCGGCAGCAGACAGGACAGCAGGAAGATCACCCGCATCGTCGTCGCGGAGGTGCCGAAGCGCCGAGCCAGCGCGGCGCACACTCCGCCGATCATGCGGCCGTTCGTGGGGCGGGCAAGGGCGGCGTTCATCTGTCTGCCTCCGTGGGCTGTCGGTGGTGCGGGGGCTCCCCGTCGGCGCCCCGTCTGACATCCACGCTACGGAGACGAAGGGGGCAAAGCGTCGCTCCACGGGGCGATCCCGACCCTGGGAATCGTCGGGGTACGACCCTGAGCCGGCTCCCCCTGCCGTACCTCCGAAACCTCCAGGCTCTCGGCCCTGCGGCGGAGACGGGAACGGACAGCCGGGACGACGGCGAGATGGGCCAGGGCCACGCCCAGCGTGTTCAGCAGCAGCGTGTCGACGTCCACGACACGGCCGGGCACGCCCGTCTGCAACAGCGCGATGCCCACGGATATCAGGGCGCCCGCCGCCACCGTACGGGCCAGGGACGCGAGCGGGGAGGGGCGCAGCCTGCCGCCCGCCAGCGGCAGCAGCACACCCAGCGGGGCCAGCAGCCCCAGGTCCTCACCGATGCGCCGAGCCGCCTCGGGCCAGCCCAACGCCAGATCGGCGCGGATGCCGGCGAGGGGCCGCAGATTGGCCGGCATCACCCACGGGACGTTCAGCGGACGCAGCATCAGCCAGGCGACGAGCGCGAGATGGGCGACGAGGAGGACACCCGCTGCCACACGGACGCGGATCGCGGCGCTGCCGCCGATGGAGCCTTGACGCTGCACGCCCCCCAAGACGCCCCCATCGCCCCTGTCGGTTCCGCACCCCCTTTTTTGGGCTCGGTTCGCCTCCGGGGCGCAGAAGCCTGTGCCGAGTGGGTGATCGTGCTCGGCCCTTCGGGCCTCCGCGCGTTCACCCACTCGGCACAGGCGCGCCCCTTCGGCTCACTCGCCGCGCCGGGTGCCGTGAGTCCCGCAGGGCACCGAGGGAGTCAGGCGTCCGTGGCGTCCGTCGACGACGGCTTCGTCGTGCCGGGGTGGGCACGGAGGCCGTCGGTGCACGCGTAGCGGCGCAGCCGGGTGTCGTCGGGACCGCCGAGCACCACCGAGCCGTCCCCCTCGGCGGCGGCCGAGTCGGAGAGCGTGCAGACGATCTGCGCGAGGGCGTACGGGTTCAGGCCGGCCGGGGCCTTGTTCAGCCGGAGCGTGTCCTCCGGGTCCTTGGGGCGCGGCCCGGTCACGGTCAGGCCGCGCGGGACGTGCGTGGCGTACCCGGCCGCCTCCTCGCCGGCCGACGGCGAGGCGGCGAGCTGGTCCAGCAGCCCCTGCGCGACGATCACACGCCGCCGCGCGTCCGCCGTGCCCTCCGGCACCCGCACCACCCGGTCCACGGCCACCAGCGACGAGCCGCACAGCAGGAACACCTGCACGGGCACCCCGCGCGAGGTCTGCGTGGTCAGGTCGGGCCCGGGCAGCGTGCACGGCACCCGCGAGGGCGCGGCGCCGAAGTCGGTGGGCACCTGGGTGGGACGGATCCCGCACCCGGCGAGGAACAGCAGGGCCAGCGCCGGAAGCGCCGGCAGGCACCGGCGTACGGACACGCGGCGTCCCCCGCGTCCCGGTCGTCTGTCGTGTGCCGTCATCGGGCACCCCCCTTCGCCGTGCCGCCGCTCCCGCGGCTCTCGCCGCCGCCCTTGCGCCGGCCCTTGCCGTCACCCTGGCCCTGGCTCTGGCCCGTGCCGTTCCCGTCGCCCTCCGTCGGCTCGGCGGCGAGCGCGGAGGCGTCCCGGGGCAGCCGCAGCGTGAACACGGCGCCGCCGTCGGGCGAGTTGGCGGCCGTGATGTCGCCGCCGTGGATGTGGGCGTTGTTCAGGGCGATGGACAGGCCCAGGCCGCTGCCCTCGGAGCGCGGCCGGGAGGCGCTCGCCTTGTAGAAGCGGTCGAAGACGTGGGGGAGGACGTCCTCCGGGATGCCGGGGCCGTGGTCGCGCACCTGGATCACCACCTCGTCGTCCGCCTCCCGCACCGACACCCGCACCGGCGAACCGCCGTGCTTGAGGGCGTTGCCGACGAGGTTGGCGAGGATGACGTCCAGGCGGCGCGGGTCCAGGCGGGCGTGGATGCCGCGTTCGGCGTCCAGCTCCACCGCGTCCAGCCAGGCGCGGGCGTCGATACAGGCGGTGATCTGGTCGGCGATGTCCACGTCGTCCAGCACCAGCCGGGCCGTGCCCGCGTCGAAGCGGGTGACCTCCATCAGGTTCTCGACCAGGTCGTTCAGCCGCCGGGTCTCGCTGACCACGAGCCGTACGGCGGGCTCGATCATCGGGTCGATGCCGCCGCTCTCGGAGTCCAGCTCCTCCTCGAGCACCTCCGTCACGGCGGTGATCGCGGTCAGCGGCGTACGCAGCTCGTGGCTCATGTCCGCCACGAAACGGCGGGAGGACTCGTCGCGCGAGGCCATGTCGGCCACCCGCTTCTCCAGCGCCTCGGCGGCGTTGTTGAACGTCCGGGACAGATCGGCCAGTTCGTCCGTGCCGGACACCCTGAGCCGGGTGTCCAGCTTGCCCTCGCCGAGCCGGCGCGCGGCCACACCCAGGCGGTGCACCGGCTTCAGCACGGTCGTGGCGGCGGCCTGCGCCAGCAGCGCGGCCCCCACCAGGGCCAGCGCGGTGGCGATGCCCAGCGACCACGCCAGCGAGTTCAGATCCTTCGCCTCCGGCTCCAGCGACTTGAGCATGTAACCGGTCGGGCCGCCGCCGATCACCCTCGTCCCGGCGACCAGGTACGGCGTGCCGTGATCGGTGATCCGCTGCCAGTACAGGTGGTACGGCGCCTTGTTGGCCGAGGAGAGCTTCTGCTGCTTGTTCACCGCGGTGCGCAGCGAGGCGGGCACGTCCTCCAGGGAGAAGCCGCTCAGTCCGCCGGAGTTGCCGTACACCGCCCGGCCGTCCGCGTCCTGGCCGGCCAGCAGCACACTGAACCGCTGGCTGCTGCCCGCCATCTGGCCGGCCGTGCGCTGCAACTGGTCCTGCGTGGGATGCACCGGCAGCGCACCCGCGCGGTTCTGCATCTCCTGCTGGAAGTCACGCAGCACCGCGTCCTGCGTACGGGTCAGCACCGCCTCGCGGTTGAGCCAGTACGCGATCCCGGACGCGGACACGGCGGCGGTCAGCGCCACCAGCGCGAAGACGACGACCAGCCTGAGACGCAGACTGGTGAACCGCAGCCGGGACAGAGTCCCCTTACGGCCCGCGGTCCAGCCGCGGAGCCCCCCTTGCCGATCCGTCACTGAGGCGCGTCCAGGCGGTAGCCGACTCCGCGCACGGTACGGATCAGGGTCGGGGAGGACGGCACGTCCTCGACCTTGGCCCGCAGCCGCTGCACACAGGCGTCCACGAGCCGCGAGTCACCGAGATAGTCGTGCTCCCACACCAGCCGCAGCAGCTGCTGCCGCGACAGCGCCTGACCGGGCCGCCGGCTCAGCTCCAGGAGCAGCCTGAGCTCCGTCGGGGTCAGCTGGAGGTCCTCGCCGTTCTTCGTCACCGTCATCGCCGCCCGGTCGATGACGAGGCCGCCGAAGGTCGCCGAGTCGTTCGCCTCCCGCTCGCCGCGCCGCAGCACGGCCCGGATCCGGGCGTCCAGGACCCGGCCCTGCACGGGCTTGACCACGTAGTCGTCGGCACCGGACTCCAGGCCCACGACCACGTCGATGTCATCGCTGCGCGCGGTCAGCAGAATGATCGGCAGCTGGTCCGTGCGCCGGATGCGCCGGCACACCTCGAACCCGTCGATGCCGGGCAGCATCACGTCCAGCACGATCAGGTCCGGCCGCTGCTCGCGCAACAGCTTCAGACCGTCCTCACCGCTGGCAGCGGTGGCCACCCGGTGTCCCTGGCGCGTCAGTGAGAGCTCCAGGGCCGTCCGGATGGCGTCGTCGTCCTCGATCAGCAACAGGGAAGGCACGGGCCTCATTCTGGCCCATACGGGGGTGGGGTTTCGACACCTGGAGCGCTCCCACACATCTCCCACGAATGACGACCGTCACCAATGGCCCCTGTGACAGGTCTGTGACAGTCGGCGGACACGGCCATGAAGTGGCCCGGGCAAGCTTTTCGGCACAGGCAAGCAAGCACGTGAGAACCGAGCAGGGCGAACACCGGGACTCCACGACGGGGGGCGCGAGATGAACACGCTGCACAGCAACAGCACCAGCGCAGTGGTCACGCGTCTGCACGACGTGACCCGGGGTTCGGAGAAGTCCGGTGCCGTGAGCGGGCGGGGGTGCGCTCGCGGCACCGGGCGTCAGCACACCGGGTTCATGACGGTGGTTGACGCGCACACGGGGGAAACACACGGGGGAACCGCGTACGGGGAGGGCTCGGGGGAGCGCCGCACCCGGTCGGAGGCCGTGGACGCCGAAGCGGCGTTCACCGCCTACGTCCAGGAGCGCCGCGCCTCCCTGTACGCGACCGCCTACCACCTCACCGGTGACCGCTTCGAGGCCGAGGACCTGCTGCAGAGCGCGCTGTTCTCGACGTACAAGGCGTGGGACCGGATCAGTGACAAGGCGGCCGTCGGCGGATACCTCCGCCGCACCATGACCAACCTGCACATCAGCGCCTGGCGGCGCCGCAAGCTCAACGAGTACCCGACCGAGGAACTGCCGGAGACGCCCGGCGACACGGACGCGATGCGCGGCACCGAGCTGCGCGCGGTCCTGTGGCAGGCGCTGGCCCGGCTGCCCGAACTCCAGCGCACCATGCTGGTCCTGCGCTACTACGAGGGCCGCACGGACCCGGAGATCGCGGACATCCTCGGCATCAGCGTCGGCACGGTGAAGTCCAGCATCTGGCGCTCGCTGCGCCGGCTGCGCGAGGACGAGGTCCTCAGCTTCGGCCGTGACCAGGAGGAGTCCTTCGGCGAGCTCGTCGCCTGAGCGCACCGGAGGTCTGGGGGGAACGGGGGAAGTACGGGGGACCGGGGGGAATCACGGGGGCTCACGGGGGAGCCGCTACGGGGGACCCACGGGGGAAGTGGGGGAGCACCAAGGGGAGCGGGACTGGAGGGCCGGGGGGTCCTTCCAGTCCCGCTCACCCCGTTCTGCGCATAGGGCCTGTCCGGCGGATCACGGCGCAGACGCGGGGTCTGGCACGCACATCTGCGGCGTTGTCGTCACGCGCCGACTCCCCCACGCTCGAACGAGCTCGCGCGGGGGCACCCCCATCGCGCCGACTCCCTCCTCCGCCTTGCAGCTGCACGCACCAGACCCCGCTCACCTGGGTTGACCAGCGCCGCTACTTACCTGCACCTTGATCCGCCGGACAGGCCCTGAGCCGGCGCCGCTCTCGCGGACGTGGTTGCTCGCCGTCGTGGTTCCTCAATCAATGGTCGCGGTGTTCGTCGCGCTCACATGCCGCCCCTCTTCCGCCGCGGCGGCCATCCGGCCGAGCGCCTCGTCCCGGCCGCAGGCGTGGGCGCCGAGGGCGACCTGGCGGGCGATGATCGACCGCTCGGCGCGCATCAGCCGCCAGCCGCGGCGCAGCAGGAACGGCACCGACTTGCGGCCCTCCCTCAGATCCCGCAGGAAGCGCCGCCGGAAGGTGGTCACGGGCCCGCGGGTCAGGCACAACGCGTCCGCCAGCAGGCCCAGTTCACGGCAGCGCCCGACGATCTCGGCGGCGAAGACGCCCTCGGCGACGAACAGCGGCGCACAGCCGATGTCCAGGGTGCTCTCGCCGGTGCGGGCACTGCGGGCGAGGTCGTACACGGGCACGCCGGTGCTGCCCGTCACGCACAGCCGGGAGATCGCCTCGACCGCCGCGTCCGCGTCCCAGGACTCCGGGTGGTCCCAGTCGATGTCCGAACTCCCCGCCACCAGCGGCAGCGTCGGGTCGTCGCCCTCCTTGTAGAAGTCGTCGAGGCGCAGCACGGGAAGCCCGCAGCGGGCGGCGACCAGGGACTTGCCCGAACCCGAAGGGCCGCAGAGCAGCACGACACGGGCGGCAGACGGGGGATGAAGGCTCACGGAACACCAGTTTGACGCATGGCGGCCCTCCTGCCGACCCCGCGGGTCGGCTTTGGAACGTGGGTTGCGTCTCAACTACCCTGTGCGCTGTTCTCGTTACTCTGCGCACCAGAAGGTGGCACCAGACATGGCTCGACACGCGTCCCCCGCCCCGCTCTCCCGCCCCACCGCCCGGCGTGTCCTGATCGCCGTCGCGACCGCCGGTGCCGCCCTGGGAGCGGGCGCGGCGACGGCGTCGGCGGAGACCGTCCCGGTGGTGGGCGGGACCTACCGCACCGGCTCGCTGGGCAAGGTCGACCCGCAGGCGGGCCTTCAGGCGCTGGCCGGCACGGTCGGCTACGTCACCGGACCGGTCGCCGGCCTCAAGCCCAACCCGCTGGCGGGCACCGGCGTCGACCCGCTCGACAACGGCGTCGGCACCCAGGTCGCCGACTTCCGGCCGCTGACGTCGAGGATGCTCACCGGCCCGGTGGCGCAGGCTCCGTCGGTCGGGAGCGTTCCGGTGGTGGGGCAGGTGGTCGGGTCGCTGCGCTGACCGCGGCGAACACGCACGAAGAGAGCCGCGCCTCCCCCGGACGGAGGGGAGACGCGGCTCTCCGCGTGGGCGGGTCCGTCAGTACGACGAACCCGACGCGCCCAGCGACCCCGTCGGGTGCCAGACCGTCTTGGTCTCCAGGAAGGCGGTCATGCGGTCGATGCCGGGAGTCGCGAAGAAATCCACAGGCTGTGGACGCAGCACGCGCTTGAGGTTGTCGGCCGCCGCGATCTCCAGTTCCTTGGCCAGCTCCTCGTCGGCGCCCGCCAGGTCGATCGCGTTGACGTCCTGGTGCGCGGCGAGCGGGGCCGCGATCTCCGCCGTACGGCCGGACAGGACGTTGACGACGCCGCCGGGCAGGTCGGAGGTGGCCAGCACCTCACCCAGGGAGAGCGCCGGAAGCGGGGACTTCTCGCTCGCGATCACGACCGCGGTGTTCCCGGTGGCGATCACGGGGGCGATCACCGAGACCAGGCCAAGGAAGGACGACTCCTGGGGCGCCAGTACGGCCACGACACCGGTCGGCTCGGGCGAGGAGAGGTTGAAGAACGGCCCGGCCACCGGGTTGCCGCCGCCCACCACCTGGGCGATCTTGTCCGTCCAGCCCGCGTACCAGACCCAGCGGTCGATGGCCGCGTCCACGACCGCCGCCGCCTTCGCCTTCGACAGGCCCTCGGCGTCGGCGACCTCGCGCACGAACTGCTCGCGCCGGCCCTCCAGCATCTCCGCGATCCGGTAGAGGATCTGACCCCGGTTGTACGCGGTCGCGCCCGACCACGCCCCGAACGCCTTGCGCGCGGCGACCACCGCGTCCCGGGCGTCCTTGCGGGAGGACAGCGGGACGTTCGCCAGCCAGTTGCCCTTGGAGTCGGTCACCTCGTACACCCGGCCGCTCTCGGAACGCGGGAACTTCCCGCCCACGTACAGCTTGTAGGTCTTGAAGACCGAAAGCCGCGGTTCGGTCTTGTCCGTCTTGTCAGACATCGAGGTACGCCTCCAGGCCGTGGCGGCCGCCCTCGCGGCCGAAGCCCGACTCCTTGTAACCGCCGAACGGCGAGGTCGGGTCGAACTTGTTGAACGTGTTGGACCAGATCACGCCCGCGCGGAGCTTGTTCGCGACGGCGAGGATCCTCGACCCCTTCTCGGTCCAGATGCCCGCCGAGAGGCCGTACGGCGTGTTGTTCGCCTTGGCGACCGCCTCGTCCGGCGTGCGGAAGGTGAGCACCGACAGCACCGGACCGAAGATCTCGTCGCGGGCGATGGTGTGCGCCTGGGTGACGTTCGTGAACAGCGTCGGGGCGAACCAGTAGCCCGACGACGGCAGTTCGCAGGCCGGGGACCAGCGCTCGGCGCCCTCCGCCTCGCCCTGCTCGGCGAGCGCGGTGATCCGGGCCAGCTGCTCGGCGGAGTTGATCGCGCCGATGTCGGTGTTCTTGTCCATCGGGTCGCCGAGGCGCAGCGTGGACAGGCGGCGCTTGAGGGAGTCCAGCAGCTCGTCGTGGATCGACTCCTGCACCAGCAGCCGCGAGCCCGCGCAGCAGACCTGGCCCTGGTTGAAGAAGATGCCGTTCACGATGCCCTCGACGGCCTGGTCGATCGGCGCGTCGTCGAAGACGATGTTGGCGCCCTTGCCGCCCAGTTCGAGGGTGAGCTTCTTGTGGGTGCCCGCGACGGTCCGGGCGATCTCCTTGCCGACCGCGGTGGAGCCGGTGAAGGCGACCTTGTTCACGTCCGGGTGCGCGACGAGCGCGGCGCCCGCGTCGCCGTAGCCGGTGAGGATGTTGACGACACCCTTCGGCAGGCCCGCCTGGCGGCAGACGTCGGCGAAGAAGAGCGCGGACAGGGGCGTCGTCTCGGCGGGCTTGAGGACGACCGTGTTGCCGGTCGCCAGCGCCGGGGCGATCTTCCACGCCAGCATCAGCAGGGGGAAGTTCCAGGGGATGACCTGCCCGGCCACGCCCAGCGGCTTCGGGGCCGGCCCGAAGCCCGCGTGGTCCAGCTTGTCGGCCCAGCCCGCGTAGTAGAAGAAGTGCGCCGCGACCAGGGGCAGGTCGGCGTCCCTCGTCTCCCGGATCGGCTTGCCGTTGTCCAGCGTCTCCAGGACCGCCAGCTCCCGGCCGCGCTCCTGGATGATGCGGGCGATACGGAACAGGTACTTGGCACGCTCGGAGCCGGGCAGCGCCGACCACTTCGCGAAGGCCCTGCGGGCGGCCTGCACCGCGCGGTCCACGTCCGCCTGGCCGGCCCGGGCGACCTCGGACAGCACCTCCTCGGTGCTGGGCGAGACCGTCTTGAAGACCTTGCCGTCGGCCGCCTCGGCGAACTCACCGTCGATGAACAGGCCGTAGGAAGGGGCGATGTCGACGATCGAGCGGGACTCGGGCGCCGGCGCGTAGTCGAATGCGGAAGACCGCTTCTCGATGGTCATGGTGATCAGTCCACCGTCACGTAGTCGGGGCCGGAGTAGCGGCCGGTGGCCAGCTTCTGGCGCTGCATCAGCAGGTCGTTGAGCAGGGAGGAGGCGCCGAAGCGGAACCAGTGGTTGTCCAGCCAGTCCTCGCCCACGGTCTCGTTGACCAGGACCAGGAACTTGATCGCGTCCTTGCTGGTGCGGATGCCGCCGGCCGGCTTCACGCCGACCTGGACACCCGTCTGGGCACGGAAGTCCCGCACCGCCTCCAGCATGAGCAGGGTGTTGGCGGGGGTCGCGTTGACGGCGACCTTGCCGGTGGAGGTCTTGATGAAGTCGGCGCCGGCGATCATGCCGAGCCAGGAGGCGCGGCGGATGTTGTCGTACGTCGACAGCTCACCGGTCTCGAAGATGACCTTCAGCCGGGCGGACGTCCCGCACGCCTCCTTCACGGCGGCGATCTCGTCGTACACCTTCATGTACTTGCCCGCGAGGAACGCCCCGCGGTCGATGACCATGTCGATCTCGTCGGCGCCCGCGGCGACGGCGTCCCGCACGTCGGCCAGCTTGACGTCGAGGGCGGCACGGCCGGCCGGGAAGGCGGTGGCCACCGAGGCGACCTTCACGCCCGAACCGGCGACGGCCTCCTTGGCGACGGCCACCATGTCGGGGTAGACGCAGACCGCGGCCGTGGCGGGGGCCGTACGGTCCGTCGGGTCGGGGTGGACCGCCTTGGCGCCGAGCGCCCGGACCTTGCCCGGGGTGTCCGCGCCTTCCAGCGTCGTCAGATCGACCATCGAAATGGCGAGGTCGATGGCGTACGCCTTCGCGGTGGTCTTGATGGAACGGGTCCCGAGCGAGGCGGCGCGCGCCTCCAGGCCGACCGCGTCGACGCCGGGCAGCCCGTGCAGGAAGCGGCGCAGCGTGCTGTCGGACGCGGTGACGTCGGCGAGAGCCCGCGCGCGGGGTGCGGAGGGTGCAGTGGTGGGCATGGTCACCAGGCGAGCATATCTACGCGCGTAGCGGCTTGTACAGTCCCGGGTTTTGTCGAGGGGCGCGCGGGCCGGGCCCCGCGGGCGCCGGGACGGGGCCGTCGGGGCCCGTCGTTGCGGGGTGGGCTGGTTCGGGTCGGGGCGAGTTGCGTCTGTGGCGAGGCCGTGCCCGGCCCGTGCTCTTCGGCGGGCGGCCGTCGGGCAGAATCGGGGCCATGACGACCGAGCACGAGTCCCCCGCGCCCCAGCCACCGGGCCCCGAGTTCCAGGACCGGGTCCACCGGTCCTCCGGAGGCATCGCGGGCGGTGTCCTGCTGCTCGCCATCATCCTCTGGCTGGGCTTCGACGCGATGTTCGCCGGATCGGGCCGCACCCCGTGGCTGGCACTGGCCGGGATGATCCTCGCCGTGCCCCTCGTGGCCGCCTTCACCCTCCGCCCGGCCGTGTACGCCAACGCCGACCGGCTGCGCGTCCGCAACCCCTTCCGCGTGGTCGTCCTGCCCTGGAGCCAGGTCGCCGGCCTGCGCTCCGGCTACTCCAACGAGGTGATCGACAAGTCCGGCGCCAAGTACCAGCTCTGGGCGGTACCGGTCTCCCTCCGGGCTCGCAAGCGGGCCGCCCGACAGGAGGCGCGGGCCGCCGCCGCGGGGGAGCGCGGCTTCGGCAGGGGCGGGCGCGCCGGCGCTGCCGCGAGCGCCGGCGGAGGGGCGAGCGAGCCGATCCGTGCCCAGGCCGACCAGATCATGGCCGACCTCCGCGAGCTCCAGGAGACCCGGGAGAACGCGGAGAGCGCTCAGGGCGAGGTGCGGGTGCGCTGGGCCTACGAGATCGTCGGTCCGGCGCTGGCAGGCGCGGTGGTGCTGGCGATCCTGCTGGCGGTGGGCTGAGGCCCCGTCGGCCCCGCCGTCGTCGGCGGGCGCTGCCGGGACTTGACGCACCCGGGGCCGGTCAGTGGCCGTGGGGCCGCTCGCTTCTCTCCGGCGTCGTGCCTCCGCGATCCGGGTGAAGGGCGCTCCCGTTTCGCCGCGCTCCACTCCCGTTTCGCCTTCGGCGATGGCCCTGGAAGCCACCCTTGAATCAGCTCGTTCCCGCACGGGCGAGAAGCGAGGGGGCAATGGGCGGCTCGCCCGGGCCGGCTCTTCGGGCTTGCTGCGCTCGTGTCACCGATGGAGGGAGCCCGGCTCGCCTCGGTGACGCCGAAGGCGCCGAGCGCCAAGACTCCGGTGGTCCGGGGCTACGCCGTGGAGGGCTCGCTCGTCCACGACTCGGACCAGGGCAAGTACTACGAAAAGCTCCCCGGTTCAGCCGGCGGCGGGGGCATAGCGCTCCACGAACGAGGTCACGTCGGCCAGCGCGGTGCCGTCCCTCAGGATGCTCACGCCGTGGTTCATGCCGTCGTAGACCTTGAGCACCTTGTCGGAGTCGTGGTCGGCCTTGTACAGCCCCCGGATGTCGTCCACGTACGGGGAGTCGTTGGACTCGGCGGCGAAGAACGCCGGCACCTTCAGCTTTCCGGCGGCGGCGAGTGCGTTGGTGCCGCCGAACTGCTGGGGTGAGCTCAGGCTGACCACTCCGGCGACGTTCACCTGCCCAGGATTCCCCGCGGCGGCCAGCGACGCCGTCCCGCCCTTGGAACCGCCCACCAGGACGACCTTCTGGGACCCGCGGTGGATGAGCTCCCGCGCCGCCGCCAGAACGCTTGCCGGATCGGCGTCGTTCATGGTGAAGGCGATCAGCCGGTAGCCGCGCTTGGTGAAGTTCGGGAAGTACTCGAGCCACTCGCACAGGTCGCTGCCGAGCTGGTGGGAGAAGACGATGCCCACCTTGCCGTCGCCCTCGACGTAGGCGTCGAGAGGGGTGCCGTCGTCGTCGATGGTGATGGAGCCTGCCGACGCCTGCGCCGGGGTGAGGCACCCGTAGTCGTTGGGCGGCGTGGCCTCGGCCTTGGGGCTGGCGTGGCCCGAGGAGCACCCGGACGCAAGCAGTACGGCGGAGCAGAGCAGGGCGGCGGTTGCGCTGCTTCTGCGGATGGCGGTGGTTCGGGTGTGTCGCATCGGCCTGTCCCCCCTGAAGCCGGACGATCGACCGCCGCACGGCGCGGCGGCGCCGCAACCCCCGGCGCCGGCCTCAAACTCCCGGAAACCTAAGGGCGTTGGTCGCTTGCGTCAAGGTTTTCGTGGAACCGCTCCCACGCGCTCCGGCCGGCTCCGCCCCAGGGCGACCGTCACCGCACCCCGCACCGGTTCGACCACGCACCCCGCACCGGTGCGTACCACGGGCCCCGCATGCGGTCCGATCCCGTACCCGTCCCCGATCCCGGTCCCGTACCCCGATCCCGTACCCGTCCCCGATCCCGGTCCCGTACCCCGATCCCGTACCCGTCCCCGATCCCGGTCCCGTACCCCGGTCCCGGCCCGGCCCCGGCCCCGGCCCCGGCCCCGGCCCCGGCCCCGGCCCCGGCCCCGGCCCCGATCCGGTCCCGATCCCGGCCCCGGCCCCGGCCCCGGTCCCGATCCCGGCCCCGGTCCCGGCCCCGGTCCCGATCCCGGCCCCGGTCCCGATCCCGGCCCCGATCCCGGTCCCGATCCCGGCCCCGGTCCCCATCCCGGTCCCGGCCCCCCACTCGGTCCCCGGCCCCGCCCCC
>NZ_JBEXZD010000161.1:0-13480 GCF_040628575.1 Streptomyces sp. NPDC006393 | reverse complement strand
AGGGGCAGATCTTCGTCAAGGGCGAGGTCATCAAGACCGTCCCGGAGTCGAGGATCGTGGAGACCCTGATCGAGGAGGCCATGAAGATCGCCGAGCAGATGGAGGCCGACGGTGTGGCCTCCGGCGAGCCGGAGGTCTCGGTCGCGGGCTGAGCCCCGGACGGTCGCGGGCTGAGCCGCGTACGGTCGCGGGCTGAGCCGCGTACGGCCTCGGGTCGTGCCCCGTACGGCGTGACCCGTCGTCGCCGTGCGGCCCGGCTCCTCGCCCCGGGTGCTCACGTTCCCGGGGTGCTCACTCCTCTCGCACGCGGCTCGTCGGGTCCTCCACCGGAGCGTCCTCCTGGACGGAGCCGGGTGCGGCCCGGTCCGGAGTGGCCGGACTGGTGAACGGCGACTGCGGGGGCGGCGGCGGGCTCTGGTCGCCGGGAGCGCCCGCGCCGCTCGCCGGCAGCCGCAGCGCGAGCAGGGCCGCGTCGTCGCCGCTGGGCCTGATGCGCTCCAGCAGCGCATCGCAGAAGTCGTCCACCGTCTTCTCGGTCAGCCGCCGGACCAGCACGGACGCGTGGTGGCGGAGCGTGGCCATGCCCAGGTCGATGGGCCGGCCGCGGCTCTCCACCAGACCGTCGGTGTAGAGCAGCAGCGTGGACTCGGGCGGAAGGTACTCGTACGCGTCCGGCCAGCTCAGGCCCAGGTGCAGGGTGGCGCTCATCCCGATCAGCGGGCCGTGCCCGGCGGTCAGGAACCGGGTGTCGCCGTCCCGGGTGACCAGCAGCGGCGGCGGATGCCCGGCGTTGACCCAGTTCAGCCGCCACGGGCCGCCCTCGGGACCCTCGATCCGCGCGAAGACGAGCGTGGCCATGGGCGCGTCACTGGTGTTCGTCACCGCCTCGTCCAGACGGCGCATGATCAGGCTGGGCGGCTTCTGGTGGTCCCACGCCAGGGCACGCAGCATGTTGCGCACCTCGGCCATGTGCGCGGCGGCCTTCAGATCGTGGCCGACCACGTCCCCGATCACCAGGGCCATCACACCCTCGCCGAGCAGGAACGCGTCGTACCAGTCGCCGCCGATCTCCATGGCGCTCTGCGCGGGCAGATAGCGGGCCGCCATCCGCAGATGGTCCACCTGCGGGAGCGGGGCCAGCAGCTGGCGCTGCATGGTCTCGGCGACGTTCCGCTGCTCCTGGTACAGCCGGGTGTTGTCCAGCACCAGCCCCACCCGGCGGCCGATGTCCGCGAGCAGCCGTATCTCGGCGTGGGCCGGGTCGGGAGAGTCTCCGGCGCGCCCCACGGTCAGTATCCCGTAGCGGTTCCGCCGGGCACACAGCGGCACCACCACGGCCGAGTGGCCGCCGAGCCGTTCGAACAGCTTTCCGTGCGTCGCGGCGAGCGGGGCCTGCGGATCCCGCAGCTCCTCGGCGGTCAGCAGCACGGGCTCGTCGGCGGCGATGACGCGCTCCACCGCGTCGCGGGAGGCGGAGGACAGCAGCGGCAGCGACCCCTCCAGCCGCTGGGCCCGGCGCGGATGCCCGGGAGAGTGCACGGCGACCCGCTCCAGCGTCCCGGACCGCTCGGAGCACAGGGCCACCGCCGCCCAGTCGCCCAGCCCCGGGACCAGCACCCGCAACAGCCGGCGCATCCTCCCGGAGGCGTCCAGGGTGGACATCAGCACCGAGGAGACGTCCGCCAGCAGATTCAGCCGGGCCGTCAGCGCCTCCAGCGCCGCGGTGTGGGCGGCGGCCTGCTCCTCGGCCGCGCGATACACGCTGAAGTCGTTGAAGACGACCACCAGCCCGGCCCGGCGGCCCTGGAGCAGCAGGGGAGTGGTCGCCCAGATGATCGGCACGGTGGTGCCGTCGCCGCGCAGGTAGTACTCCTCGCTGCCCTGCTGGGCGGACCTGCCGTCCTCCAGCGGGGTCCGCATCAGGCACTGCTCGCGCGGCATCGGGCTGCCGTCCAGGCGCCGGTGCAGCAGGTCGTGGGCGTCCTCGCCGAGCATCCCCTCCACCGGCCGGTCCAGCAGCCGCTCGGCCCACGGGTTCGCGTACGTGATGCGGCCCTCGGTGTCGATGGTGAGGACGCCGACGCCCAGGTCGCGCAGGACCGCGAGGGGGAAGTCGGGCTCCAGTGCCACGCTCACCGCGCTCATGGCCCCACCCCCTCCTCATCCCGGACCGCCGTCCGGCGAGATGTCACCGTGATCACCGCAATCCGCAAGCCGCGCCTGACCGACCCTGCGCCTGAGGAACGGGTACCCAAACCAGCACGAATCGCTACATTTCAGGGCCTGTGGGCCCGGCATTCCCGGGGGGCGGCGCCGCCCGGATTCGCCAGGTACAGTGCGGAGATCAGCGGAACCCCAGCATGAGGCCCCCACACGTGTTGACCCAGACCACCTCACGGGTGCTCGAACCGAGCGACCTGGACGCCGCGCTCGCCGTCCTCGACCGCGAGCCGGTCGCGAACGCCTTCGTGCTGTCCCGGGTCCAGGTCGCCGGCCTCGACCCGTGGCGGCTCGGCGGAGAGATGTGGGGCTGGTACGAGGACGGCATGCTGACGTCCCTGTGCTACGCGGGCGCCAACCTCGTCCCGATCTGCGCCACCCCGCGCGCCGTGCGCGCCTTCGCCGACCGCGCCCGCCGCGCGGGCCGCCGCTGCTCCTCCATCGTCGGCCCCGCCGAACCCACCACCCAGCTGTGGCGGCTGCTCGAACCCAGCTGGGGTCCCGCCCGCGAGGTGCGCGCCCACCAGCCGCTCATGGTCACCGATCGCATGCCGGCCGACATCGCCCCGGACCCCTTCGTCCGCCGCGTCCGCAAGGACGAGATGGAGACGATCATGCCGGCCTGCGTGGCGATGTTCACCGAGGAGGTCGGCGTCTCCCCGCTCGCCGGTGACGGCGGCCTGCTCTACCAGGCCCGGGTCGCCGAACTCGTCGGCTCCGGGCGCGCCTTCGCCCGCCTCGACGAGCACGGCAAGGTCGTGTTCAAGGCGGAGATCGGCGCGGCGACCGACCGGGCCTGCCAGATCCAGGGCGTCTGGGTCGCGCCGGAGTACCGGGGACGGGGCCTCGCGGCCCCCGGCATGGCGGCGGTGCTGCGCTACGCCCTGGCCGACGTCGCCCCGGTGGTCAGCCTCTACGTCAACGACTTCAACACGGCCGCCCGGCGCACCTACCTGCGCGTGGGATTCCAGGAGGTCGGGGCGTTCATGAGCGTGCTGTTCTGAACCAAGGGGGTCCGCGCCCGCTGTTCCGGCGAGGGCTTCCCGTGCCCGCTCTTCCGGTAAGGGCCTCCCGCGCCGGCTCTTCCGGCGACGGCCTCCCGTGCAGGCCGTTCCGGCGACGGCCCCCATGTACCCGCTGTTCCGGCCGTGCGCCGTCGCGCTGTTCTGGGGCCGGTGCGAGCCGGGTAGTCTCCCCGGCATGGTGCACTTTCCCGGTCACGGCCTCCACCGCCCCGACGACGTCGTGATCGGACCGCTCGACCTCCCGGCCCGCGTCGACGAGGCGCTCGCCGTGCAGGCCGTCGCCTTCGGACTCGGTCCCGACGAGGTCGCCGTACGCCGCCAGATCGTGCTGCGCCACATGACCTGCCGGGGCGCCCGCGCGCTGGGCGCCACCACCGCCGACGGGCGGCTCGCCGGGTTCGTCTACGGCATGCCCAACGACCGCACCCACTGGTGGTCCACCGTCGTCGAACCGTATCTGCGCGCCCGCGGCCACCAGGACTGGCTCGACGACTCCTTCGTCATCACCGAGCTGCACGTCCACCCCCGGCACCAGAACCGCGGCATCGGCCGCGCCCTGATCACCGCCATCACCGACACCGCCGACGAGCCCCGTTCGATCCTCTCCGCGATCGACACCGACAGCCCGGCCCGCGGCCTCTACCACTCCCTGGGCTACACGGACCTGGCCCGGCAGGTCTTCTTCCCCAGCGCGCCGAAGCCCTACGCCGTGATGGGCGCCCCGCTGCCGCTGCGCCGCCGGACGGGCGGTCGCGGTGAGGACAGGCCCTAAACGGATTTCCACCGCCGCAGCCCACCCGGCTAACCTCCTAGCCATCACCTTCCCCCACTCCGGGCGCCGCTCGAGCGGGGGACCCGCATCCGGCAGGAGTACGAGAACGATGGCGAACGCACCGGTCCAGCGCATGTCCCAGTTGATGGCGAAGACTCTGCGCGACGACCCGGCGGACGCCGAGGTCCTCAGCCACAAGCTGCTGGTCCGCGCCGGTTACGTCCGCCGCACCGCCGCGGGCGTCTGGAGCTGGCTGCCGCTGGGCAGGAAGGTCCTCGCGAACGTCGAGCGGATCGTCCGCGAGGAGATGGACGCGATCGGCGCGCAGGAGGTGCTGCTGCCGGCGCTGCTGCCCCGTGAGCCGTACGAGGCGACCGGCCGCTGGGACGAGTACGGCGGCGAGCTGTTCCGCCTGAAGGACCGCAAGGGCGGCGACTACCTCCTCGGCCCGACCCACGAGGAGATCTTCACCCTGCTGGTGAAGGACCAGGCGTCCTCCTACAAGGACCTGCCGGTCATCCTCTACCAGATCCAGAACAAGTACCGGGACGAGGCCCGGCCCCGCGCCGGCATCCTGCGCGGGCGCGAGTTCCTGATGAAGGACTCCTACTCCTTCGACCTCGCCGACGAGGGCCTCGCCGAGTCCTACGCCCTGCACCGCGAGGCCTACCGGCGCGTCTTCGCGCGTCTCGGCCTGGACTACCGCATCGTCGCGGCCACCGCGGGCGCGATGGGCGGCTCGAAGTCCGAGGAGTTCCTCGCCCCCGCCGAGGCCGGCGAGGACGTCTTCGCCGACTGCCCGAACGGCGACTTCGCCGCCAACACCGAGGCGATCACGTACGAGGTGAAGCCGGTCGACGCCTCCGGCGTGCCCGCCGCCGAGGACATCCCGACTCCCGACACCCCCACCATCGAGACCCTGGCCGCCTCCCTCGGCGTCCCCGCCTCCGCGACCCTGAAGAACCTCCTGGTCAAGGTGGACGGCGAGATCGTCGCCGTCGGCGTGCCGGGCGACCGCGAGGTCGACATGGGCAAGCTCGAGGCGCACTTCGCCCCGGCCGTGGTCGAGATGGTCACCGAGGAGGACTTCGCCGGCCGCGCCGACCTGGTCCGCGGCTACGTCGGCCCGCAGGGCCTGGCCAAGGTGAAGTACGTCGCCGACCCGCGCGTCGCGCCGGGCACCGCGTGGATCACCGGAGCCAACAAGGAGCACACGCACGCGAAGAACGTGGTCGCCGGGCGCGACTTCGAGGTCGACGAGTACGTGGACGTCGTGGTCGTGCGGGACGGCGACCCCTGCCCGAAGTGCGGCACCGGCCTCAAGCTCGACCGCGCCATCGAGATCGGCCACATCTTCCAGCTCGGCCGCAAGTACACCGACGCCCTCAAGCTCGACGTCCTGGGCCAGAACGGCAAGCCCGTCCGGGTCACCATGGGCTCCTACGGCATCGGCGTCTCCCGCGCGGTCGCGGCCCTCGCCGAACAGCACGCCGACGAGCACGGCTTGGTCTGGCCGAAGGAGGTCGCCCCGGCCGACGTGCACGTGGTCGCCGCGGGCAAGGCCCTGCAGACCGAGTTGGCGCTCGAGGTGTCGCAACAGCTGGCCGCCGCCGGCGTCCGCGTCCTCGTCGACGACCGCGCCGGTGTCTCCCCGGGCGTGAAGTTCACCGACGCCGAGCTGATCGGCGTCCCGCAGATCCTGGTGGCCGGCCGGCGCGCGGGCGAGGGCGTCGTGGAACTGAAGGACCGCCGTACCGGCGAACGCGAGGAACTCCCGGTGGCCGAGGCGATCGCCCGCCTCACGGCCTGACGGCGCCGCCGCGTCGGGCGACCGGTGTCGCCGCGGGCAGGCCCCGCGGCGACACCGGCCCCGGACTCACAGCCAGGACGCGAACTCCAGCAGGAGTTCCGCGTCCTTCCGGCGACCCACCCGGCGGGCCCGCACCCCCGACTCCACCGCCCGGAACAGCGTCCACCCCCGCAGCCGGTCCTGGTCGACCTCCAGCGACTCGGCCAGCCGCTTGATCCGGCGCCGGGTGGTGGCCGGCCCGGACGGTGAGGCGATCAGGTCCTCCACCCGGTCGCGGACCAGCCGCGCCAGGTCGAAGGCGGTCTCCCCGACCACCGGATCGGGACCCACGGCCAGCCACGGCATCCGGTCCCCGGCCAGCACCTTGCTCTGCCGGAACGTGCCGTGCAGCAGCAGCCGCTCGGGTGGCGCGGCCAGCAGCTCCTCGCGGGCCGCGAGCGCCGCGTCGACCAGCGGTGCGACCTCGTCGCCCGGCCGGGCGCTCGTCCGCATCGCCCGGGCCTGCCGCCCGGTCCGCTCCTCGACCGTCTCGAAGGGGTGCGCCGGTTCGCCCGCCGGGGGCTCCACCCACAGCCGCCGCAGCGTGCCCGCCGCTTCCAGCAGCGCCCGCGACTCCGGCAGCGACCGCACCGAGACATCCGGGTGCAGCCGCTCCAGCAGCAGCGCCCCCTCGCCCGGGTCCGCCGCCAGAAGCTGTACGGCGCCCCGTCCGCCCCAGTGCGCCAGCGCGGCCCGCTCGCTCTCCGGACGGAACCGGGGCGGAGCCAGCTTGAGCACCGCCGGAGTCCCGTCCGCCGTGCGCACCAGGACCACCAGACTGCTGCGCCCGCCGGGCACCTGCACCCGCTCGGCGGTCAACTCGCCGGCCGCGACGGCCTGTCCCGCGATCCCGGGCAGCTTCTCCAACCAGTCGTCACCGTCCGGCGCCGTCTCACCGAGCGCCCGCACCAGCCGCTGCGGCGGTTCGAAAGCCATGCGCGAGTCGTTCCTTCCTGGACCGCCGTCCGCCACGCGTGCACGCGTGGACGCGTTTCCTGTCACCGTGCGCCGGGGCGCCTCCTGCATCGCCGACGTGCGCCGCCCGTCCGCCTCACCGCGCCGGGGTCGCCGACGGGCTGCCGGACGACGCCGTACCGGCCCCCGCCCGTTCGGCGAGACCAGGGAAGGCTACGCTCTCGCCGCGCCAGCGCACCGCCCGGACCGCCGCCTCCCGCAGCGCCCCGGCGGCCTCGCGCCGCCGCTCGCCGTCGCAGGCCCGCACCAGGTCGGAGTAGACGTCGGCCACCCGGTCCTCCAGCTCGGCGGCGAACCGTACCGCCGCGGCCGAGTCCGGCACCGGGAACGGCAGCGCGTAACCCGCCGCCGCGGCCACCGGCCGGGCGCCCAGGTCCCGTACCTCGCGCACCAGGGCGTCCCGCCGCGCCCGGTGGGCGTCGTAGGCCGCCCGGGCGTCCGTGCGCCGCTCCCTGCGGATCCGGCCGCCGACCACGCCGTAGCCGTACACGGCCGCGTGCTCCGCGGCCAGCGCCGCCTGGAGTGCCTTGACCTGCTGTTCCGTCGCCGCGCTCACTCGTCCCGGTCCCCGTCGTCCTCGTTCGTCAGCAGATACGCGTGCGCCGCCCCGGCCGCCGCCACCGAGGCCAGCAGCCGCGCCAGCTCGCCCGGCACCTCCAGCAGCGCGGCCGTCCGCCGGTCGGCGAGCGACCGTTCGGCCGCGGCGAGTCCGGCGAGGGCGTCCTTCGGTTTCGCGGGCACGGCGGACGACGGCGCGGGGGTGGCGGAAGGCCCCTCGGGCCCCTCCGCTCCGGCCGCCGCCTCGATCCCCTCCGTCCCAGAGGGCGCCGGCGTGGCCGTACCCGCCGTGGACGAGGCCGTGGACGAGGCCGTGGACGAGGCCGTGGACGACGCCGTGGGCGCCTCGGGCCCGGCCCCGCCGAAGGCGGCCACGTGCCGCACCACCTCCGCCCGCAGCGGTCGCAGCCGCTCCACGAGCGCCGGATGCGCGGCGAGTACGGCGTCGTACCGCCGCACCAGCCCCTGGCTCTCCCGGGCCGCGTCCGCGCGGACCCGGTCCGCGAGCGACGGACCGCTGCCCGCCGCGCTGGATTCGTCGTCCCCGGCGGAGCAGCCCACGAGGCCTCCGGCGGAGCAGCCCACGAGCAGGGCGCCGCCCGCCGCCGAGGCGAGCAGGCTCCTTCTGCGCGGCCCGGCGGCGGCGCGCGAGGGTGAGGGGAACGGCACGGCAGACGTCCTCGGGTGCGTACGGAACGGATCGGAGCGGATCGGAGCGGATCGGAACGGATCGGAGTGGAGCGGGAAGGCAGGCCCTTGCCGTGATCACCGTACCCGCGCACCCCACGGGCGGGACTCAGCGGCACCACCCCTGGCCAGGTGGACGGCAACACCCCCGGGAACCGGATACCCTTTGACCAGACACGCGACCATCCCACAACAGCACACGCGGCCGAGGAGTCACCCGGATGAGCACCACCCAGAGCGAGAGGCTGCGAGAACTGCTGGAACCGCTCGTCGCATCCCAGGGCCTGGATCTCGAAGAGATCGCCGTGGACTCCGTCGGACGCAAGCGAGTGCTGCGCGTCGTCGTCGACTCCGACGCCGGAGCCGACCTGGATCAGATCGCCGATGTGAGCCGCGAGCTCTCGGCGAAGCTCGACGAGACGGACGCGATGGGCGAGGGCGAGTACACCCTCGAGGTCGGCACCCCGGGCGCGGAGCGCCTCCTCACCGAACACCGGCACTACCTGCGCGCCACCGGCCGGCTGGTGAAGTTCCAGCTGGCCGAGGGCGGCGAGCTGGTGGCCAGGATCCTGAAGGTCGACGACGAAGGCCTCGACCTCGAAGTGCCCGGGGTCAAGGGCCGCAAGGCCACCACCCGCAGAGTCGGCTTCCCGGACGTGACCAGGGCGCGCGTGCAGGTCGAGTTCAGCCGCAAGGACGACAAGGTCAAGAAGGACATGAAGGAAGAGGAGGAGGCGTAGCCGTGGACATCGACATGAGCGCCCTGCGGGGCTTGGTCCGGGAGAAGGAGATCTCCTTCGACCTGCTCGTCGAGGCGATCGAGTCGGCCCTCCTCATCGCCTACCACCGCACCGAGGGAAGCCGCCGCCACGCGCGCGTGGAGCTCAACCGGGAGACCGGGCATGTGACCGTGTGGGCGAAGGAGGACCCGGAGGACCTCGAGGAGGGGCAGGAGCCCCGGGAGTTCGACGACACCCCGTCCGGTTTCGGCCGTATCGCCGCCACCACCGCCAAGCAGGTCATCCTGCAGCGGCTGCGCGACGCGGAGGACGACGCCACGCTCGGCGAGTACGCCGGCCGCGAGGGCGACATCGTCACCGGCGTGGTCCAGCAGGGCCGCGACCCGAAGAACGTGCTCGTCGACATCGGCAAGCTGGAGGCCATCCTGCCGGTGCAGGAGCAGGTCCCCGGCGAGACCTACCCGCACGGCATGCGCCTGAGGTCGTACGTCGTCCGGGTGGCCAAGGGCGTGCGAGGCCCCTCGGTGACCCTCTCGCGGACGCACCCCAACCTGGTGAAGAAGCTCTTCGCCCTGGAGGTGCCGGAGATCGCGGACGGCTCCGTCGAGATCGCCGCCATCGCCCGTGAGGCCGGTCACCGTACGAAGATCGCCGTGCGCTCCACCCGCTCCGGCCTGAACGCCAAGGGTGCCTGCATCGGTCCCATGGGCGGCCGGGTGCGCAACGTCATGGGCGAGCTGAACGGCGAGAAGATCGACATCGTCGACTGGTCGGACGACCCGGCCGAGATGGTGGCGAACGCGCTGTCCCCGGCCCGGGTCTCCAAGGTGGAGGTCGTGGACATGGCGGCCCGGTCGGCCCGGGTGACCGTGCCGGACTACCAGCTGTCGCTGGCGATCGGCAAGGAGGGCCAGAACGCCCGCCTCGCGGCCCGGCTCACCGGCTGGCGCATCGACATCCGCCCGGACACCGAGCAGACCGCCGAGTAGCCGCAGACCGAACGGTGCGGTCCGGGAATGGATCCGGACCGCACAGTGCTGACAGCGTCATAACGACAACCGTTCGATTCCTGCCCCAAAGGGGTGAGGTGCGTGCGGGGAGGTAGACTTAGCAGTGTCTGGCCGGACCGAGGCCCGAGCATGCCCTGAACGCACCTGTGTGGGGTGCCGGGAACGAGCGGCCAAGACGGATCTGCTGCGCATCGTGGCGATCGAGGACGCGTGCGTCCCTGATCCTCGCGGTACGCTGCCCGGCCGGGGTGCGTATGTACACCCCGCCCTGGTCTGTCTCGACCAGGCGGTGCGCCGCCGGGCGTTCACGCGGGCGTTGCGCGCCCCGGGAGCGCTCGACACAAAGGCGTTGCGCCGGCACGTCGAGCGGGCAACAGTTGCCGAGCAGGCAACACGGTAGGAAAGACATGTCGTACGGAACCCCGTGCGGCCTGGTACCTCGCGAGTCGAAAGCAGGTCGAGATTGCGATGAGCACTCGATGAGTACGCGATGAGTACGCCCATGAACTAGCGACGGTCCGGCCGCAACCCGGACCTCAAAGGAGCGAAGTGGCTAAGGTCCGGGTCTACGAACTCGCCAAGGAGTTCGGTGTGGAGAGCAAGGTCGTCATGGCCAAGCTCCAGGAACTCGGTGAATTCGTCCGATCGGCGTCCTCGACGATCGAGGCGCCTGTAGTACGCAAACTGACTGACGCCTTCCAGCAGGGCAACGGTGGCGGCAGGTCCGCCGCGAAGCCGGGTGCCCCGAAGAAGGCCGCCCCCAGGCCCGCCGCGCCGTCCCCGGCGCAGGCTGGGGGTACCTCCCACGGCGTCAAGCCGGCGGGGGAGCGTCCGGCTGCCCCGAAGCCGCCGGCCGCCCCCAAGCCCGCCGCGGCGCAGCCGCCCGCGGCTCCCTCGGCGCCCGCGCCGGCCTCCGGCCCGCGTCCGGTGCCGGGCCCCAAGCCCGCGCCGCGTCCGGCCCCGGCCGCGCCGACCACCCCGGAGTTCACCGCTCCGCCGTCGGCTCCGTCCCCGGCCGCCGCGCAGGGTCCGCGTCCCGGCGCCCGTCCCGGCGCCCCCAAGCCCGGTGGCGGCCGTCCCGGCGGCCAGGGCCAGGCGGCCCGTCCCGGCCAGGGCGCCCCGCGTCCCGGCGGCCAGGGCGCTCGTCCGGGTGCCCGTCCGGCCGGTCCGCGCCCGGGCAACAATCCCTTCACCTCCGGTGGCTCCACCGGCATGGCGCGCCCGCAGGCGCCCCGTCCGCAGGGCGGTCCGCGTCCCGGCGGTCCCGGTGCCGGTCCCCGTCCGCAGGCGCCCGGCGCCCAGGGCGGCGGTCCGCGTCCGCAGGCTCCGGGCGGTCAGCGCCCGAGCCCGGGCTCGATGCCCCGTCCGCAGGGCGGTCCGGGCGGTCCGCGTCCCGGCGGCCCGCGTCCGAACCCCGGCATGATGCCGCAGCGTCCCGCTGCCGGTCCGCGCCCCGGCCCCGGTGGCCGCGGTCCGGGCGGTGCGGGTCGTCCCGGCGGTGCCGGTCGTCCCGGCGGTGGCGGCGGCTTCGCCGGCCGTCCCGGTGGTGGTGGCGGCGGCCGTCCGGGCGGTGGCGGCGGCTTCGCCGGCCGTCCCGGTGGCGGTGGCCCCGGCGGCGGCTTCGGTGGCGGCGGTGGCCGTCCCGGCTTCGGCGGTCGTCCGGGTGGTCCCGGTGGCCGTGGTGGCACGCAGGGCGCCTTCGGCCGTCCCGGCGGTCCGGCCCGGCGTGGCCGCAAGTCGAAGCGGCAGCGCCGTCAGGAGTACGAGGCCATGCAGGCCCCGTCGGTCGGCGGCGTGATGCTGCCTCGCGGCAACGGCGAGACCATTCGCCTGTCGCGCGGTGCGTCGCTCACCGACTTCGCGGAGAAGATCAACGCCAACCCGGCGTCGCTCGTCGCGGTCATGATGAACCTGGGCGAGATGGTCACGGCCACGCAGTCCGTCTCCGACGAGACGCTCCAGCTCCTGGCCGGCGAGATGAACTACACGGTTCAGATCGTCAGCCCGGAGGAGGAGGACCGCGAGCTGCTGGAGTCCTTCGACATCGAGTTCGGCGAGGACGAGGGCACCGAGGAGGACCTGGTCGTCCGTCCGCCGGTGGTGACCGTCATGGGTCACGTCGACCACGGTAAGACCCGACTGCTCGACGCGATCCGCAAGACGAACGTCATCGCGGGCGAGGCCGGTGGCATCACCCAGCACATCGGTGCCTACCAGGTCGCGACCGAGGTCAACGGCGAGGACCGGGCGATCACCTTCATCGACACCCCGGGTCACGAGGCGTTCACCGCCATGCGTGCCCGCGGTGCGAAGTCGACGGACATCGCCATCCTGGTCGTCGCGGCCAACGACGGCGTCATGCCGCAGACGGTCGAGGCCCTGAACCACGCCAAGGCGGCCGACGTGCCGATCGTGGTCGCGGTCAACAAGATCGACGTCGAGGGCGCGGACCCGACCAAGGTGCGCGGTCAGCTGACCGAGTACGGCCTGGTGGCCGAGGAGTACGGCGGCGACACCATGTTCGTCGACATCTCCGCCAAGCAGGGTCTGCATATCGACAGCCTTCTGGAGGCCGTCGTCCTCACCGCGGACGCGGCGCTGGACCTGCGTGCGAACCCCAACCAGGACGCACAGGGCATCGCGATCGAGTCCCGCCTGGACCGCGGCCGTGGTGCCGTGTCCACGGTCCTCGTCCAGCGAGGCACGCTCCGCGTGGGCGACACCATGGTCGTCGGCGACGCCTACGGCCGAGTCCGCGCCATGCTCGACGACAACGGCAACAACGTCGCCGAGGCCGGCCCGTCGACGCCGGTCCAGGTCCTGGGCCTGACCAACGTCCCGGGTGCGGGCGACAACTTCCTGGTGGTCGACGAGGACCGTACGGCCCGTCAGATCGCCGAGAAGCGCGCCGCCCGTGAGCGCAACGCCGCGTTCGCCAAGCGCACGCGCCGCGTGTCCCTGGAGGACCTGGACAAGGTGCTGAAGGCCGGCGAGGTCCAGCAGCTGAACCTGATCATCAAGGGCGACGCTTCTGGTTCGGTCGAGGCGCTGGAGTCCTCCCTGCTCCAGCTGGACGTCGGCGAAGAGGTCGACATCCGCGTCCTGCACCGCGGCGTCGGTGCGGTCACGGAGTCCGACATCGACCTGGCCATGGGCTCCGACGCGATCGTCATCGGCTTCAACGTCCGCGCTGCCGGGCGTGCCCAGCAGATGGCGGAGCGCGAGGGCGTGGACGTCCGCTACTACTCGGTCATCTACCAGGCGATCGAGGAGATCGAGGCGGCCCTCAAGGGCATGCTCAAGCCGGAGTTCGAAGAGGTCGAGCTCGGTACGGCGGAGATCCGCGAGGTCTTCCGCTCGTCCAAGCTGGGCAACATCGCGGGTGTCCTCATCCGCTCCGGCGAGGTCAGGCGGAACACCAAGGCCCGCCTGCTGCGCGACGGCAAGGTCATCGCGGAGAACCTCACCATCGAGGGTCTGCGTCGCTTCAAGGACGACGTCACCGAGATCCGCGAAGGCTTCGAGGGTGGTATCAACCTCGGAAACTTCAACGACATCAAGGTCGACGACGTCATCGCGACGTACGAGATGCGCGAGAAGCCGCGGGCGTAAGGCCCCGGTACCGGCCGGCCGGCGGAACCTGG